>CAZXMK010000311.1:0-3510 GCA_964641935.1 uncultured Syntrophaceae bacterium | reverse complement strand
CCATTCCCACGACCGTCGAGATCCGCACGTCTTTCGAAACTCCCCACGACACCGTCCTGGCCGATCCCACCCAGATCCACCAGGTGCTGATGAACCTCTGTACCAATGCCGTGCATGCCATGCGGGACAGGGAGGGTGTCCTGGAGGTGAGACTCGGCCGGCAGGTACTCACCGCGCAAAGTCCGGTCTACGATCCGGGATTGAAAGAAGGTCCCTATCTGCAGATGGTGGTGAGCGACACCGGGGAAGGGATCGATCCGGATGTCCGGGACAAGATTTTCGATCCATTCTTCACAACCAAGGCATCCGGCGAAGGGACCGGGTTGGGATTGTCCGTCGTGTACGGCATCGTCAAGGACCACGGCGGGATGATCCACGTGGAAAGCGAGTCCGGGAAAGGAACCGCTTTCACGATTCACCTGCCCCTGCTCGATGCCGCGACAGAATGGGAAAGGCCGGAGACGGCCCTGATTCCTGAGGGGGGCGGGCATATCCTGTACGTTGACGACGAGGAACCCATCGCCTCCCTGGGGCGGGAAATGCTCACCTCCCTCGGCTATGACGTGGCCGTCCGCCTGAGCAGTATCGACGCCCTGGAGGCCTTCCGGGCAAACCCGCGGGACTACGACCTGGTGATCACCGACATGACGATGCCCAACATGACCGGTGCCCGCCTGGCGGCGGAGATGCTGAAGATCCGGCCCGATCTCCCGATCATCCTGACCACCGGCTTCAGCGAGCGGATGGACAAGGAGGAAGCAGAGAGACTCGGCTGCCGGGATTTTCTGATGAAGCCCGTCTCCCTCGGTGACCTTGCCCGGGCCGTGAAGAGAGCCCTCGAACAGGGATCGGAGCCGGCGGAACGCTGACCCGCATTGGTAAAAAGCATCGAAGGACGTCCGATGAAACAAAAGACAAACAGGCAAAATATCCTCAGTGAGCCCCCGGCGGACTACGGACAGGCTGTCATGATCTATGAATCTCCCGAGGGCGTCCGCGTGGACGTGAAACTGGAACGGGAAACGGTCTGGTTGAATCTCAATCAGATTGCCGCTCTTTTCGGGAGGGACAAGTCTGTTGTTTCCCGCCACCTGCACAATGTTTTCAGGGAGAAAGAACTGGATCGGAACTCAACTGTTGCATCTTTTGCAACAGTTCAAGAAGAGGGGTGGCGCTCCGTAGAGCGCGAGATTGAATATTTCAACCTCGACGCCGTCATTTCCGTCGGCTACCGCGTCAATTAAAAAAGCGCGGCATCCGCTTTTGCATCCCGGCTGATCCACACTACCCATCAACAAGCATACAACAGACGAATATCACGTTCTATTCTACCTCTTGACATCTCGGCTCATCTGGTCCAGCATGCCAACCCAAACATAATCGGACTGGTATTTCTTCTCATGGATCTGAACGACGTATACGACGACCCCGCCCTCCCGATGGCGGGGTTTTCATTTTTATTGCGATTCCGCATAGATTGAGAGTGGATGATGGGTGAGGGAGTGACAAACGGACGACAGGTCATCGATGAAACAAAGGATCCGCGCCTGCAGGAGACGGCCGTCACTGAAACGGCGCTTTGGGCGGGGAACACGATGCAGGAGTTTCGCATAGAGCTGTTTCGACAATATAGAAGCGCGATCGACAGGGTAAGCGAGGCGGTTTGCATTCTGCAGAACGGCTGTTTCGTCTTCGTCAACCGGAAGATGTCGGACATCCTGAAGGTTCCCGCGGAGAAGCTGGAAGGATCCCCCTTTCCGGATTTTGTCTGGCCCGCGGACCGAGAGCTCATCGTAACGAACTACGGGAAACGGTTGAAGAGGGAGCCGGTTCCGGATTCCTACGAGTTCCGGGTTGTCGGTGCCGGCGGACGGCTCACCTGGGTCTCCCTCTCGGCGACCGTCCTGATGCACCGGGGAGACAGTACGGCGATCCTGTACCTGATCAGCGACATTACGGAGCGCAAGCAGGCGGAAGAGGCGCTCCGGCGGTCGGAAGCCCGGTTCCGGATGCTGTTCGAAAACTCCGGAACGGCGATCATCGTGGTGGAGGACAACACGACCGTCAGCCTCGCCAACAGCGAGTTCGAGAGGCTTTCCGGCTGTCCGAAAGAGGAAATCGAGGGGAAGCGAAGCTGGACGGAGTTCGTCGTGCCGGATGACCGGGAGAGAATGATCGAGCAGCACCGACTGCGCCGGGAAGATGCCAAAAACGCATCGAAATATTACGAATTCCGTCTCTCCGACGCAGGGGGCCGCATCCGGGACATCGCCTTGAAAGCAGACCTGATACCCGGAACAACCCAGACCATCGCATCGCTTCTGGACATCACGGAGCGCAGGCAGGCGGAAAAGGCGCTCAAGGAGAGCGAAAGCAGGTACCGGGCCCTGATGGAGAGCACCTCCGCGGGCATCTATCTCATCCAGGACAACGTCTTCGTCTTCGTCAACCAGGCCTTCGAGGCCATCACCGGCTACACGTTGAACGAACTGACGGGCGTTCCGTTCTGGCAGTTCATCCACCCGGATTTCCAGGAGATGGTCCGGGGCCGGGGCACCCGGCGCCTGGAGGGCAAAGAGCCGCCGGATCGATATGAATTCAAGATCATCCGGAAGGATGGGCGGGAGAAGTGGATCGAGCTCTCCGCCGCGTCCATCGACCTGTCGGACAGGCCGACGATCATGGGGTCCATGTTCGACATCACCGACCGCAAGCAGGCGGAGGAGGCGCTCCGGGAAAGCGAGGCGCGCTTCCGCGACTTGAGCGAGAACGCCCCGGACATCATCTACACCCTGGATATGACGGGGGCCGTCACGTACGCCAATCCCGCCTGGAAGCGAATCCTGGGGCACGACCTCCAGGAGTTGCAGGGCCGTTACTTCACGGATTTCACCCGGGAGGACGACCGGCGAACGTGCCGGAAGCTGTTCCGGGGGATCCGGGATGAAAACAGGGTCGTCAGCAACCACATCGGCGCCATGCTGACCCGGGACGGTATGGAGCGGGTCTTCAACATGAACAGCAGCTTTCTTCGCGATGCGGAAGGACGTGTCACCGGCGTCGTGGGCATGATGAAGGACGTCACGGAACTGCTGGACATGGAGAAGAAGCTCGGCCAGGCCCAGAAGATGGAGGCCATCGGGACCCTGGCCGGCGGCATCGCCCACGATTTCAACAATCTGCTCATGGGCATCCAGGGCTATGCCTCCCTGACCCTGCTGGACCTGGAGCCGTCCCATCCCCATTACGAAAGGCTCAAGCGGATCGAGGAGCAGGTGAAGAGCGGGACGGACCTGACGAAGCAGCTCCTTGGTCTCGCCCGGGGTGGAAAATATGAAGTGAAGCCCTCCGACATGAACGAAATCCTCGTCGGAACGTCTTCCCTCTTCGGGCGGACGAAAAAGGAAATCTCCGTTTACCGGAACCTCGCCGAGGATCTCCGGGCCGTGGAGGTCGACCGGGGACAGATGGAGCAGGTGTTCATGAACCTCTACGTGAACGCCTGGCAGG
>CAZXMK010000310.1:0-3529 GCA_964641935.1 uncultured Syntrophaceae bacterium | reverse complement strand
TTCGAGTCGCAGCTGTTCCGCTACCGGGTGGCCCTGGAGAACTCGCCGCTTTTCAAGAACGTGTCGGTCAAGAAGCAGGATCTGGAGCCTTTCCGGAAAGGGCGGGTCCTCCATTTCATCATCAATATGCAGATCGGGTGATCGCATGGACGAAAAGAAGAAATCCTTCCGTATTCCCAAAAGCAGTATCCGGTACCTTCTGATCTGCCTCGGGATTGTCATTCTCTTCATTGTGGCCGGCCTCTTTCCCATGGGATATGCCGTATCCTCTCTTGGTCAGAAGGAGCAGGCCCTGAAGACAAAGGTCCAGGAGCAGGAGCAGTTGGGGCCGATCTACAAGACACTTGAGAAGCAGCTGGCGGAGAAGAAGGTCCCCACGACCCTGCCGATGCCGGCCCGGACCCGGCTGTCGAAGGAGCAGGTGGACCAGGTTCCGGTCACCATTCGCGGATTGGCCCGGGCCGCCCAACTGGAGGTCATGTCCGTCAACCCGGAGCTGGGCTCTCTCGCGGGGACGGCAAAGACCGCCCCGGTGGTCGTGGTGGTCCGCGGGGGGATGAGCCAGTTCCGGAATTTCTTTACGGCCCTGGGGGGCCTGTCCTACGTGGAGCGGTTCGACGCGATCGAGGTCCGGCCGGCCCAGACGGCCCTGGAGCTCAAGATGAACCTGATGGTGGCGTTGAATTGACAACCTTTTAACCTTCAAAGGAAGCGAGCAGTCCGACGATGCCGAAACTGAATACGAGACAGATCGTTATCCTGGCCGTCATGGCTCTGGCGATTCTCTATGCAGCGTATGAGATCCTGGGTCCCAGGCTGGGCATGAAAGGTGCCGCGAAGAAAGCAGCAACGACGGCGGACGTCCAGAAGTTCGTGACGGATACCACGGCCGGAATGGCGGCCGAGGCGGCCGGCGAACTGGAGGTGTACGCCGCCGTCCGGGCCGAGACCCCGTGGGGCCGGGATCCCTTCATGGACCGGGGGCTCTATACCGAGTATGCCTCTCTCCAGGAAGGCATCATGAAGAATAAGGCGGCGACGGCCGGCAAGGCGATCACCTTTGCCTACACCGGCTTCCTGGACTCTGGCAAGAGGCGAGTGGCCATCATCAACGGGGTTGAATATGTTGCGGGTGAACCGCTGGTGGAGGAAGGATACGTATTGAGGGCAATCGACAAGTCCAAAGTGGTCATCGAAAAAAAACTGGAAGGAGTGAAGTTTGATGTTCTCATACAGGAATGATCGGATCGCGGAAAAAGCTCCGAGGGGCCTTGCTCCCGGGATGAGAAGCTCCTTGTTCGGGTTCGTCTTCATCCTGCTTGCCGCTTTTGCCCTTTCGGCCTGCTCGAAAGATATTCAAGTCAAGCAGGATCCCTTCTTCGACAAGTGGCGGACCCTGTCGGACCAGTCGACGGGGAACTCGCCGACGCCGAGGGCTCGCGATTTTGATCTCGACGCCCTGGTGGCGAAGGAGGAGGCCCGCCTGGCGGATGAGCGGGTGCGCTCGACGGCGGGACGCCATCTCCCGACGATGAAGGTCAACCTGAAGATGCGCCAGGCGGAGGTCAAAGCGGTGATCCGGTCGCTGGCCAAGGCGGCCAACCGGAACATCCTCGTCAAGAACGACATCAAGGGCGACATCACCGTCGACTTCCAGAACACCCCCTGGAACCGGGCCTTCGAGAGCATCCTCAACACGCACGGATTGAGCTATGTCTGGGAAGGGGACGTCATCCGGGTCATGACGGAGGCGGACAAGGAGCAGGACCTGAAGCGCAAGACCCAGGAGAGCGATATCCGGCGGGTCGAGCCGCTCCTCAACGTTGTCGTGCCGGTCGACTACGCGTCGCCGAAGGATCTGAAGGACAACCTCGAGACCTTCCTGACGAAGGAAAAGGATGGCAAGACGTCCCGCGGCTCCGTGAAGGTGGACAGCCACACGAATTCCCTCATCATCCAGGCCATCCGGGATGACCTGACCAAGATGATCCCCATCATCAAGCGGCTCGACAAGCCGACGCCGCAGATCCTGATCAAGGCCCACATTGTGGAGGCCACCAAGGACGCAGCCCGGAGGCTGGGCGTGCAGTGGGGCGGCGGCTACACGGGCGCATTGGGAAATAGGGGCATGTGGGTGACGCCCGGTGGGACGAATACCTCGGGGACGGCGCCCTTCGATCCCATTGCTGGAGGATACAATCCCCTGGGTGTCGGCGGCCCCGGAGGTGACATCGGCAGTTACGGGCTTTCCGGACAGGGACTCGGCCTCAACTTCCCGGCTACGGCACTTGCCTCCACGTCGGGTTACGGAGCCCTCGGACTCTTATACGGCACCATCGGCGGCAACATCCTGGAGCTTCAGCTCAACGCCCTCCAGACGGACGGCAAGGTCAACATCCTCTCGAGCCCGTCCATCACCACCCTGGACAACCAGAAGGCCTACACCGAGAGCGGCGAGCGGGTTCCCTACGAGACGACGACGACCAGCGGCGGCAGCACGACCACCAACGTCAACTGGGAGGACGCGGTGCTCCGGCTGGAGATCACCCCCCACGTCATCGACGACGTCCACCTGAAGATGTCCATCAACGTGAAGAAGAACGAGGTGGATCTCACCCGGACCACGAAATCGGGCTATCCCTTCATCATCAAGAAGCAGACCGAGACAAACCTCATCGTCCGCAACGAGGAGACCATCGTCATCTCCGGCCTGAGCAAGCAGAAGATCGCCCACTCCGACGAGGGGCTTCCCTGGGTGAAGGACGTTCCGGTCTTGGGCTGGCTCTTCAAGGGTGACAACAAGAGCAACTCCATGGAAGAGCTCCTCGTCTTCATCACGCCGAAGATCCTGCCGCAGTACCAGGCGGTCGACGCGAAGGGATCCGTCAAGGTGGACGTCAAGGACGCAACCCCGGTCAGCAAGTAATGCACGGCAGATTGACAGCTCCATTCATCCGATGATCAACCAGGGACCGCTCGTACCGCAACGTACGGGCGGTATTGCACTATGGACTACTTCAGGATCCTGCATCTCAAGAGAGAGCCCTTCTCCAATTCGCCGGAGCCGGATTTTTTCTTCGAATCCGACCAGCACCTGGGGTGTCTCCAGCGGCTGGAGCTGTCCATCCGCCTGCGCCGCGGCCTGAACGTAGTCATCGGGGACGTCGGGACGGGCAAGACCACCCTCTGCCGGCGCCTGATCCAGAGGCTGGGATCCTCCGAGGAAGACCGGGACAGGATCACCACGCATCTCGTGCTCGACCCGGCGTTTGGAACCGCCGTCGAGTGCCTGTCCACGATCTCCGCGTCGTTCGGGCTGGATATTCCCGAAGGGCCGGTCACGGAATGGCAGCTCCGGGAGAACATCAAGAACCACCTGTACCGGCAGGGGGTGGACCGGGAGAAGATCACCGTCCTGATCGTCGACGAGGGGCAGAAGCTGTCGTCCACCTCCATCGAGATTCTCCGGGAGTTCCTCAACTACGAGACCAACGAGTTCAAGCTCCTGCAGATCGTCATCTTCGCCCAG
>CAZXMK010000309.1:0-3532 GCA_964641935.1 uncultured Syntrophaceae bacterium | reverse complement strand
ACGGCCTGGGAGTGGAGGAGATCCATCCGATCTCGGCCCAGCACGGCCTCGGCGTTGCGGAATTGCTGGACGACGTGGTGGAGGTCCTGCCGCCTTCCGATGAAGGGGAAGAGCCCGAAGAGGAAGACCGGATTCGCCTGGCCGTCATCGGCAAGCCCAACGTGGGCAAGTCTTCCTTGGTGAACCGGATCCTCGGCTTCGAGCGGGCCATCGTGAACCCCCTGCCCGGAACGACCCGGGACGCCGTGGACACCGCCTTCGAGCGGGGAGAGAAGAAGTATGTTCTCATCGACACGGCCGGGATCCGCCGGAAGAGCCGGGTCAGCCTCACCCTCGAAAAGTACAGCGTCATCCAGGCCATCAAGGCCCTGGAGCGGTGCGACGTGGCGCTTCTCCTGATCGACGCCGTGGAGGGCATCACCGAGCAGGACGCCAAGATCGCCGGCCTGGCCCTGGAGGAGGGGAGGGCCGTCATCATCGTGGTGAACAAGTGGGACGCCATCGAGAAGGACAATGCCACGGTGGGGGAATACGTCCGGAAGATCCAGGATACCCTCAAGTTCATGGACTTCGCCCCGATCCTCTTCGTCTCCGCCCTGTCGGGCCAGCGGGTGGCGAGAATCTTCGACGCCGTGGACGGCGTCTACGAACAGTACACCCGCCGGGTGAACACCGCCCTCGTGAACGAAGCCCTGCGCGCCGTCATCACCCGGAATCCCCCGCCCATGACCCAGGGGCGGGCCAACACCGTCGCCTACGTCACCCAGGCGTCGGTCCGTCCCCCGACGTTCATCTTCTTCATGAAGGATCCCAAGGGAGTTCATTTCTCCTACCAGCGCTTCCTGGTCAACCAGATCCGGGAGACGCTGGGATTCGCCCAGGTGCCGGTGCGGGTCTTCTTCAAGCGGAAGTCGAAATAGCTCTCTTTCCCGTTCACCGCTTCGGCTGGTTTTCTTCAGTTCGTTTTCGTCAGAGGAGACCGGGTGCTCCGTTCGGGGTATCCCGGTCTGGTCGATAACGAGAGTCAACGGCAAGGAGGGAACCATGGGAGAGATCGTCCACACGTCCCGGATCCGCATCGTCCGGGAGAACGGTCCCACGCGGCGGGCCATGATCGAGGGGTTCGATCAGCCCGTCTGGTACGGGGTCCACGGGGGAATCAAGCGGTTCTACAAAGTTGAGCCGGAGAAGGAGCACGCGGCCACCCTGGACCACATCGTCGCCGCCACCGCGGCCTGAATGATGGGGACGCTGGCCACGGGACTGGCCAGGAAAAAGATCCTCACGCGGGAAGACCTGTATCGGGCGGACGTGGAAGGGATCATCGAGAACGTGAACGGGGTGCTGAAGATCACACAGATCCGGGTGAAGTATACCTTAAAGGCGCCCGCCGGCAGAGAGGGAGAGATCCGCGAGGTCTGCGCCGGGTACCTCACCGGCTGCCCGGCGGCCCAGAGCGTTCTCGGCTGCATCCAGATCGAGGACGAACTGGTCCTGGAGGAACTGCCGGAGTCCCCGTGATTTCCGGGACCACAGGATCATGACCGGGGTGCAGCCGGCCGCTCCGGCGGGCGAGAAGCGAAACCGCAAATATCCCTACAGTTTTTGCAAAAAAATGCCGATATTCGATTGAGTAGGTTCGCGTCAGGGGTGGAGTCCGGTCTACTGCGTCGGATTCGGATCGCTTCACGGCGCATGGCGTTCAATTATATGACAGGAGCAGTCAGGGAATAACGCAATCCATGAGCAGCGGAAGATACATGGCCATTCCTCCGGGGGCGATCATCCCCGGAACATTGCCGGATTTCAGCATTTACGTTGCCGCGCCGCAGGGACGATACATGCTCTGGGCGCTGGAGGGGAACAAGGTCTCCCCGGAGCAGCTCGCCAGGCTTTCCGAGAGCGAAACGAAAGAGGTGTTCGTCAATCTCGACGAGCATTTCAAGTACGAACAGTATCTCGAGGCCAATCTCGGAAACATCCTCGAGAACCCGTCGACTCCGGACGACCAGAAGGCGGACATCTTCTCCCGGGTCTCCACCAATGTGGTGAAAGGCGCCTTTGAAACGGCCTTCGGCCTGGGGACGATGGGCGACGCCGCCGTCCGGCGGACACGGCAGCTGATTGAGCACTCCCTGAACTTCATCAAGGAATCGAAATCCATCAACGCCCTGGCGAAAATGATCGGCCACGACTACCAGACTTATGAGCATGCCACCAAGGTCCTCTGGTTTACCGTGGCGTTCCTGCAGCAGGTACCCGGCGTCCTGGAGCAGGTCGTTCCGGATTATCAGGTCCTCGATGAGACCGGGAAAACGGAGATGCTGAGGCAGTGCGGCGTCGGCGCGCTGGTGCACGATATCGGGAAGGCCTTTATTCCCCAGGAGATCCTCACGAAAAGCGGGCCCCTCGACGAGGTGGAATGGGAAATCATGAAGCGCCACCCCCTCAACGGCCTGGCCATGCTGATCGATACGGACATGCCCATGTTCGTCAAAAAAGCGGTGCTGCATCATCACGAGGATTTTCAGGGCGGAGGCTATCCCATGAACCTGGAGGGGATCAACATCAACCCCTTGGCCCGCGTGCTGAGGATCATCGACGTGTTCGACGCCATGACGTCTCGCCGGCCTTACAAGGAGCCCACTCCTCCCATGAAGGCGGTCCGGATCATGATCGGCGCACCGGAGGATCATGCAACCAACGGGGACCAGGAGCCGGACGACCGGGATCTGGGCATGAGGAAGTGCTTCGACCGGGATCTGCTCCAGAAATTCATCGTGTTTCTCGGCAGCGTCAGGCTGGAGGGATAACGTCCCGGCGAGCCGGCTTGCCCGTTTTTCCGTCTGTGGGCGGTCGAGACCAGGCGTCCATCTCCTGCTTGGAGGTTGAATGATGTTCCGTACCAGGTGGTTCCTGGAAACACCCGATTTCGCCGATGACCCGGGGATGATGCGGACGGCCCATGTGCTGAACCGCACCCTACTGATTTTTTCCATCCTGATGGGTGTCGGATTCCTTGCCGTCCTCCTCTTTTTCGAGCCGAAAATGGGCGGTATCCTCGCCATCCTTGTCCTCCTTGCGGCAACGCTTGCCGCGAAGCTTCTGATGCAGCTCGGGAAGATAAGGACAGCCAGCATCGTAGCCGTGACCGTGGGCTGGCTGACGTTCGCCTGTGTCGTGCTGGTGGACGGCGGTCTGAACAGCATCAATGCCTGTTTTTTCATCTCCATGACGATTGTCGCCGGCCTGCTTCTCGGAACACGGGCCGCCACGTTTTTCGCGGGCGCGGGCATCACGGCGGGACTCGTGCTGGCCCTGCTGGACCACTTCCGTTCCCTTCCCTACCAATACTTCGTCGATACCCCCCTTGGTGACTGGTCGATCCTGGTCTTTGCCCTGGTCCTGGCCTCCAGCACGCTGAACCTGGCGCTCCGCGAACGGGACAATGCCCTCGGTATCGCGGAGCGGCAGCTTTCCGATCTCAGAAAAGCGGAAGAGGCCCTGCGCCAGAGCGAGGAAAGATTCCGCC
>CAZXMK010000308.1:0-3551 GCA_964641935.1 uncultured Syntrophaceae bacterium | reverse complement strand
CATTGAGGATCTGCCGGCGCTTCCGCTCGCCCTGGTGTTTCCGGGGCAAGGCGCCCACTATGGAGGAATGGGGCGGGATCTCTACGAGTCTTTTCCCGTCATCAAGGAGTGGATGGATCGGGCAGCAGCGGTTGCGGACTTCGACCTCCTTCACCTGTTGTTCCATGATCGCGAGGAGAATCTTCAGAAGACCCGGTGGCAGCAGCCGGCCCTGTTCGTCCTGGAATACGCCATCGCTCGATACCTCCTCTCCTTTGGCATCCACCCGGTGGCCACGGCCGGCCACAGTTTAGGCGAGCTCACCGCCTTGTGCCTGGCCGGAGTCTATTCCCTGGAGGACGGGTTCCGAATCGTGAACATGAGGGCCCGCTGCATGGACAACGCCATTGGCATGAACGTGGACCCGGGTGTGATGGTGGCCGTGGACGCCCCTCTGAGTCTGCTGAAAGAGCTGATTCAGGGACGGGAGGAAGATGTCCACATCAGCAATATCAATTCACCGAGCCAGATCGTTCTGAGCGGCAAGACCGAGGCGGTCAAGAATTTTGGTGATCGGCTGAAGGAGATGGGTTATCGGGCCACTCTTTTGCGAGTCAGCATGGCCTTCCACTCCCCTATCATGAGAGTCATCCATGATGAGCTCAAAGCGTTCATTGCCCCCATCCCGTTTCATGCTCCGCAGATTCCCGTCATCTCCAACACGACCATGGCGCCGTATCCATCAGATCCCGGAGAGATCAGGCGAATTCTGATGGCCCACCTGGAATCTCCCGTCCATTGGATGAATAACCTTCAAACTCTTTGGAACGATTATGGATCCCGACTCTTCGTGGAGGTCGGCCCAGGCGATATCATGAGCAATCTCATCGCAGACACGCTCTCTGAGGCGGCATGCATCCAGACTTGTCTTCCCGGGGCAGAGAGCCTGACCTGTAAGAAAGCCCTTGCTCAGCTTTTCGTACAAGGGCATCTAAAGGCTGATGCGAAACGCGGTGAATGGGTGAGTGGGTTAATCGGTGAATCGGTAAAACCCATCCTGCCGATTCACCGATTCACTGATTCACCAACTCACCGTGAAGAAGGGATCGTTCAAAGGGAAATCAACCGATTCGTGCTGGAGACCTTCGGTCGATTCCTTAAGCCCAGTATCCTGGAAGCCATCCGCCAGGAGGTCGCCCCGACCTTTCAGGAAGACGATCTGGCATCGGTTATCCAATCCATGCTCGGCGGCTCCGGGCCCTCCGAAGGCCGGAAGGAACGGCCCGATGCTGTTTCATTAAAGATCAATCGTGATGCGCACGCCCGCAGCATTCTTCCCGCCCCTCCTTTGGAAAAGAGTGAACCTGCCGTAAGTCCCCCATTAATAGAGAGCGATTCAGGGGGATCGCTCGAGCCGGGTGATTCACCCGTATCGATGGAGACTCCCGCCCCCGGTGATGCGCCTGAGAGCCAGGATCATATGGAGAGCCTTATTCGAATCATCATGGATGCTACGGGATTCGAAAGGGACGAGATCCAACCCGAGATGGATCTCAGGAGAGATCTCTCCATCCGCTCCAGTCGTCTCCCGATCATCATGGACGCTACGGAACAACACTTTGGGATCACGATCGAATTGCAGGATTTTATCCATGTCCGCACGGTGAAGGACATCGCGCAGAAGATCTCCGAGATAACCGCCAGACAGGAAGGCGCCGAGCCGCGGCCGGCCACCAGGGCGGTTGACCCCGGTACGGTGCGGGATGAAATCCTGAAGCCCTCGGAGGATGAGGCGAGCTTAAAGCGGCTCGTATTCAGTACCGTCCCTCTCGATCGGCCGGCCTCTAATCCCATCAAATTGGAGCCGGGCGAGTCGGTCCTCCTGCTCTCACCGGAGAGGGATGACCGCATTGCAGCCAGTGCCGGAGACATCTTCCGGATGGATCACGGGGTTGACCTATTTCCCATGCCGTTCCTGCAAGAAAGCTTCGGTTCAGGCGAAACGAGCCACGACCTTCGAACCGCCGAAGGAGCCCGTGGGGCTGCCGAGTGGATAGCGGGCCGGACGTCCCTCGTGGGGATGGTCATCATCCTGCCTCGAGGTGATCCGGTTAGTTTTAGCAGAATGGTTGATGTTTCGCGGCTTCTCAAGGGGCTCTTTATCCTTCTGAAAGAATTCCTCCAAGCACCGGCGAGAAAATTCGTTGTGCTGATCCACTCCGGGGAGGACACCGAAACACCGGGACGGCTGGCGGCAGAGGGGATGCTGGGACTATTTCTGAGTGCCGCGCAGGAATACCCGGCGGTCCAGTTTCGCACCCTGGAAATCGGTCGTGACGCCGACCTGCGCGCTGCCCTGGGCGATGCTCTGGACAGAGGATACCCGACGGTGGAGATGGCTCATCGTGAGGGAAGGGTGTTCACCTCGGAGGGACATGTCGCCCCGTCGGTCTTCAGGGATCTGTTGAGTCTTGATCTGAACCCCGGAGACGTTGTCGTCATGTCCGGGGGCGCAACGGGGATCGGCGCCCACCTGGCCCGCAGTCTTGTGCCCTTTAAGCCCCGCCTGGTCTTTCTGGGGAGGACGCCTCTCGATCCCGACATGGATACCGTAAAACCCCGCCCCACCGATTCGTCTTCGGAGTCTTTCACTCTCGAAGACAGGGCCTTGGAGATTACCCGGACCCTGGAGGAGTTGCAATCCTCAGGGATCGAGGCCTCCTACCAGTCCTGCAATGTCACCGACCCTGCGGCGGTCCGTGCCGTCATGGACGAGGTGGCAAATCGTTATGGCAAGGTCCGCGGGATCATCCACGGCGCGGGAGTTCTCAGAGACGGTTTCCTCAGCCAGATGACTTCGGATGACTTCTCCATGGTCACGGACATCAAGTTCCTCGGGGCGTGGAATCTATTCCTGGCTGCAGAGAAGGCCGGCTTGAGGTTTTTCGTGGGCCTTTCTTCGGTGGCTGCGATTCAGGGGAATCCCGGCCAAACCAACTACGCGGCAGCCAACCGGATGATGTCTGCGCTGATCAGAACCCTGCGGCGAAAAAATGGCGCCATCCGGTTCAAGGCTTTGATGCTTCCACCTATCGAAGGGGCGGGTATGGCCGAGGATCCCCATGTCCGTGACCTGATGCGGCGGATGGGTGCGTCGTACGTCCATGTAAATGAGCTTGCAGGGCTTTTCTGCCGGGAGCTCTTCGTATCCCCGGCTGACGACGATTGGGTCATGTTCATGAGGACTCTACCCTCCGTGAGGACGGCAAGGCTCGATGACATGACCCCTCCTTCGCCCAATGGAGACCTGGACGGAGGCTCCGCGGCCTTCATCCCCGAGGACTTTCCCATGATAGAGGGGGTCTCCAGCCTGGACATCCGCCGGGAACAACTCGAGGCCATCAGGTCCTTCTCCCGGGAAAAGGATCTTTGGATCGAGGATCACCGGCCCTTGACGTTCGTCAAGCATCCCCTGGTCTCAGCCGCCATGTTTCTGGAGACCTTCATGGAAGCCGCCCGGATCCTGTATCCATTCTTGCAGGTGCGAGGAGCCCGCCAGGTGCGATTCCTGG
>CAZXMK010000307.1:0-3551 GCA_964641935.1 uncultured Syntrophaceae bacterium | reverse complement strand
CCCTTTGGAAATGGACCGTTCGCCCCTGTTGCGACCAACGATACGGAAGAGGGACGGGCAAAGAACCGCCGCGTCGAACTGGTGAAGCAATAACGACAGGGCCTTCGGTCGAGCCTGCAACTCAGATGGAACACTGCCGGACTGCAGAAGCGTCGGGTCTTTGACCGCAGTGACATGGAATCAAGGAAAGGGGCTGCAGATGTCAGGCATCGGCAGCCCCTTCTCTTTTGAGGACGATCATCGTCCGATCCCTGTGAGGGCGTTTCATCTCCGTCGACGGACCTGCACCGCCAGGGCATCTGCCCTGCACGGAGGGAACGTCTCTCAAGAAGCAAAACGAATCGTGATGACCCCCAGGAACCACTCCAGGCTGTATCTGCTTTTGTGTTTCTCCCAGACAGCCAGCAAGAGCTCCAGCAGGACCACCGCCGCAAAACCCGACAGCAGGGCGGGAATCGCTCCCAGGAACGCGAACTTGAGATACCTGCCGGTCACGAGGTAGACAAAAGCCAGGGGCCACCCGATCAGCAGGTAGTGCAGAAAGTAAAACGTGAGGGAAGAACGGCTTGTGCGAATGTAGGCGCGGACAGGAAAGCTCTCTCTCCGCTTCTCCACCCTCCGTACATCGTAGCCGTAATAAAGGCCGCTGAAGACGACAAGGGTCACGCCCAACTGGTAGCAGATCATCGTGAAGGAGTCGGGATAGAAGCTGAGCGGCGCAATGTAGTCGACAACGACGGACGATCCCGGCCGGCTCATGGCTGCATATGCCCAGCCCAGCCCCAACGCGATCAGCAGGAGGCCGATGATCGCCAGGAAAGGCAGATCCTGCCGCAGCCGACCCCGGACGATCCGCCGCCCCAGGACGAACCCCAGCGGCGGGAAGATGAACCAGGGAAAGACCGGGAACTCGCCGGTGAACAGGAAGCCCCGGACAATCTCCCCGGCCCGCCAGGCCGGTTCATACTCCGAGGCCGGATCGAGCAGGATACCGGGCAGGTAGCGAGAAATCACCGGGACATTGACGAATCCCCCACCCCAGACGGCGTTGAAGTCGATCCCCACCCTGAGCAGGGGCGTGCAGACGGCCAGGGTCACGACCAGGACCAGGATGGACCACGATGGCAGGAAGCGACAGAAGAAGAGCATGACCGTGGCGAATCCCATCAGGGTCAGGATATCCCACTGCCAGATCCTGCCGGGTCCCCAGGCCAGGGCCAGCATGACGATTCCCACCAGGAAGATGAAGCCCCCGCGGATCAACGTCCGCCTGAATATCATCCGGTTGCGCGGCCCGACATGCCTCCGCGCCGAGAGCACCTGGCTCATTCCCATCATCATCAGGAAGCAGGATGCCCCCCAGTCGGCCAGGACGTGGTTCAGAAAAAAATAGGGCCACGTGTCCGCGGAAGCGGCGTCGCCCAGGTAAACCATGAAGTGGACCATCACCATGCAGATCAGGGCAAACCCCCGCATGACGTCGACGGAGAGAACCCGCTCCGGGGTTGTATCCTCCACCTCCACACCGCTCATGACATCCCTTTCATTGCTACGGATCGAAAACGCCGGGAAGGCTGTGAAAGGAGACTCTCCCGGATCGTCAGCGATACATCGACCTCCCGTCGATGAAGTCGCATTCCTTCCGGAAAAGATTCCTGCTGACGCTTGGGACATCCGAGAACTCCAGGTTGAGATCGGATTCGCCGTCATAGGCCGGCCAGTCGGCCAGGCCGGGCCCGTTGGGATTCCCCGTTCTCGCGAAGTTCACCCAGTAGGCCATCATCTGATCGGAAAGCCGCCGGTCCACGTCGTCGTAGCCGTCCGCCTTCTTCATATTCCCGAAGACATACGCCAGGTCCACGCCATGGTGTGCTCCCAGGTTGCGTGCCATCACAGTGCCGGGCCGGCGTGTGAAATGGTAGAGGTAAGCCCGGGAGTTCTTCCGCTCCATGGAGCGGGCCACAAACCTCGCCGGGTGCGCGTTCGCCGCAACCGCTATGATCCTGTCGATGGCCGGGGCAACCTCTTTCGCCTCACGGGCGGGAAACATCTCGAGGGCCTTCCCGGAATCACTGGAAAACCTGGATTTCAGGAAGGACCTGTACTTGTCGACCGTCAAATCCGTCATGCCGGCCAGGTAGACCGTGCCTTCGTTCCGGGTGCTTCCGACGATGATCGGCACGTCGTGCTGCCGTCCGTTGAGGTAAGCCGTCCGCGGATTCGGGGGGAGCACCCGTCCGTCGAAGACCGGCGCGAAGAAGAGGCCCTCGTCGAACAGGCCGGTTTTGCAGTCCGCCGCCGTCAGGATTTCCTGCGCAGACCGGGCCCGCAGGCAGGCCGGGACGTCCGCCCCCTTGTCGCAGCCGAGCCTGGAGGCCAGTTCCCGGCCCATTCTCGAAACGCTGGCCATGTCGCCGTTGAAAACGGGATTCAGATACTCCGAGCCGATGATCGGCCCGCCGCTCTGGGCGACGGCCCGCTGAAAAAGCCCCGCCGAGAGGGGGCTGATCATCAGGAGTGCAACCGACCTGGAACCGGCGGACTGCCCGAACACGGTCACGCAGCCGGCATCCCCTCCGAAGGCGGCGATATTCCTCTGCACCCATTTCAGCGCGGCAATCTGGTCCAGCAGCCCGTAGTTTCCCGACACGCTGTCGGCGGATTCCGCGGACAGGAGCGGATGGGCCAGGAATCCCAGTGGCCCGAGGCGATAATTGAGGGTCACGACGATGACGCCTTTTTTCGCCAGGTTCCCGCCGTTGTATTCCGGCAGGGATGCGGAGCCGAAATTGAAGCCGCCGCCGTGAATCCAGACCATGACGGGCAGTTTTTCATCGGGTCGTTTGGCCGGCGTCCAGACATTGAGATAGAGGCAGTCCTCGCTGAAGGTGCCGGGATCGGACTGTCCCGGCTGTGGGCAGGAGCGGCTGAATTCCCTGCAGGTCCTCACCTGCGTCCACAAGGCAACCTCTTGCGGGGGTTTCCAGCGCAGGTCCCCGACGGGCGGGGCTGCATAGGGAATGCCCAGGAAGATTTGCACCCCGTTTTCCGCCTTCCCGCTGATCGGTCCGCTGTCGATTGAAATCATATTCGGTGCTTTCCCGGCGGCGAAGATTCCACCGGGGACGACGAGCAGCAAGACAACAATCGTCGCGGCTCTCATGATGGTTTTCATCTGATCCTCCGGAAAGAAACGTAGAGCAGGATGCTCCCCGCCTTCCATTCAAATGCTCGGAAACATCATCCAGCCGGTCGAACAGCACCAAGCCGACCATGCCACAGTTCTCCACGATGCAGTGGTTTTCACGCCCTCGTCGGACAGCGTGATTACCATTTTTTCATCGGAGCGAATTCTCTTCATGGGCTGCCGCTGCCGAGGGAGCCGGCAAGCACGAAAGCACCATAGGACGATGGCGGGAAGCCCTTGGCCTTCAATGCGTCGCGAGCGGCAATCCACGCTGCACCGAAGTCTCCGCTTCGAGCCGTCTTGTGAAAGACCTCCATGAAACTCCGGGTGGCCTCGTCTTCCACGGGCCAGAGGGTGCTCAGCA
>CAZXMK010000306.1:0-3566 GCA_964641935.1 uncultured Syntrophaceae bacterium | reverse complement strand
AAAGAGCCCGCTGGGGCGGATGCACAGGACGAGCACGATGATGACGAAGGCGACGATGGGCTTCCACTGGGGCCACATGTACCCGAAGAGATTCTCGATCAGCCCCAGGATCTCTCCTCCCAGGAGCACGCCGGGAATGCTGGTCAGCCCCCCCAGGACCGCGGCGGCAAAGGCCCGGAGGAAGGGCTCCATCATGAAGGCCGGGTCCAGGGTGGCACGGGCGGCGAAGAACATCGCCGCGACGGTCCCGATGATGGAGCTGAGCCCCCAGGAAAAGGCGAAGACCCGCTCGGTCCGGATGCCCATGATCTTGGCGGCGTTCTGATTCTGCTGGGTCGCCCGCATGGCGATGCCGAGCTTCGTGAAGCGGAAGAAGACGTACAGAAGGCCCGCGATCGTCCCGGCTGTCAGGAAGACGGCGATTGCCCAGTCACTGATGATGATGCCCGGAACGGGCTCGTGAATCGACATGTAGGACCACGGCAGCGCAAAGGATTTCTGCTCGGCCCCCCACTTCCAGCTGGCGAGCCCCATGAGCAGCATCTCTGCCCCGAGGGTGATGACGATCAGCCCCAGAATGCTCGGATTCTTCGCCGGGCGGAGAAACAGGAACTCCACGGCCGCTCCCAGAAGAGCCGCGAACCCCAGGGTCAGAAGAAAGGCCGCCCAGAACGGAGCACCGTAGTACGTGAGCATGTGGTATGCCACGAATGTGGCGAACATGGCCATTTCGCCCTGGCCGAAGTTGATCACCTCCGAGGTCTTGTAGATGATCACCACGGCGACGGCAAAGAGGCCGTAACAGGCCCCGATGGCGAGCCCCTCGACAATCAGCTGTCCGATCATAGGCACCTCAGAACGGCCACGTTCTCCAGTACTTCTTGACGCGGAGCCACACCCCGAACATCCCCAGGGGCTCGAAGAGGACGATGGCGATCATGACGAGACCGAGGATGATGCTGTTGAAATTTTCCAGGCCGACAACGGTGAACCAGCGGTCCGACAGATCCAGCAGGAACGGGCCCGCCAGCGGCATCTCCCGGATGTTCTTCAGGAGGTCGTACTGCAGCCAGGTGATGAGCGCCGCCCCCACGATCGACCCGAAGGTCGATCCCAGGCCTCCCACAACGACCATCACGAGGAACACGATGGAAAGGATGAGGTTGAAGGGCTCGGGATTGAAGAAACCCAGGATGAACCCGAAAAGTCCCCCCGCAATGCCGGCGTAGAAAGCGCTGACGGCGAACGAGAGGGTCTTGTAGACCATCAGATTGACCCCCATGACCTCGGCGGCGATGTCGCTGTCCCGGATGGCTACGAAAGAGCGGCCCACCCGGGTCTTCATGAGGTTGACGGCACCGATCACCATCAGGACGGTAATCGTCAGGATCAGGTAGTACTTCCCCAGATCGGTCTCCAGGATAAAGCTCCAGCCGAGCTGCGGGATTCCAAGATCCAGGGGCGGCGCCTGGAGTCCCGTCCTTCCGCCAAAGACCTCCGCGTGCCCGATGATGTGCGTGATGGTGAGGCCGAACCCGAGCGTGGCAATGGACAGGTAGGGTCCTTCCAGGCGCAGCGCCGGGAGCCCCACCAGGAAGCCGAAGGCGGCGGCGATGAAGGCCGCCGCCAATAGGGCCGGAAAGAAAGGTACACCCAGCCTGGCCATGAGCAGGGTCGTCGCATAGGCGCCAATGGCGAAGAAACCCGCGTGCCCCAGGGATATCTGCCCCGTGTAGCCGGCGAGGATGTTCAGCCCCACGGCCAGGATCACGTGGACCATGATCAGGTTCAGGAGATAGAAGCGGTATCCCGGCAGATACAGGGGCAGGGTGTAGAGGAAGGCCAGAAGAAGGAGGGACCAGAAGAGGATCACGCCGCTCCCGAAGAGCCGGATATCCTCGTAGTAGTCTCGCTTCATGTCCATCGAAGAGCCTCCGGGAAAGGCCGCTGGCGCACAGGTTTATGGGTCAGGTTCCAGTTCCGGAAGGGGGCGGTAAGGGAAGAACGGCGCCGGGCCGTCCGTCGCCCCGATGGATACCATGGTTAACAGACCGGTCCGGGGACTGTCAAGGGAAACCGGCCCTGCTTCCTGCGAACCCCGGATTCACCGCCCGCGGAGGCCCTTCGGAAGCTTTCACCGGCGCTCCCAGCAGGCCCCGATGGCGGGAAACCACCATTGTCAGCCCGGGGCGGATATGTTAGGGTTCCTCCGGGGCGCGGGAACTGCGGCCATGCGAGCCAAACCGGCCGTTGCGGGGGATATCCATTCCATGACCGACACAGGCGGACGACGAAGAGGCGCACGATCGACGCCCGACCGGAACGGCATCGAGGAGCTCCTTGACCTGATCCGGACCCTGCGCTCCCCCGACGGATGTCCCTGGGACCGGGCTCAGGGAAAGAAGGACCTCGGACGCTATCTCCTGAACGAGGCCTACGAAGTCCTGGACACCCTGGCCGGAGAAGAGCCGGCGGCGCTCCGGGAGGAGCTGGGTGACCTGCTGTTCCAGATTCTCTTCCTGGTCGTCCTGGCCGAAGAGGACGGCTCTTTCGGGCTGGCGGACGTGACGGCGGAGATCCGGGAAAAGATGATCCGGCGCCATCCCCATGTCTTCGGAGACGTCACCGTTCGCGATGCCGCCGAGGTAAAGGCCAACTGGGACGAAATCAAGAAGGGCGAGAAGGCGGCCAACGGGGAACCGGGAGGGCTTCTCGATGGGATCCCCCGCTCTATGCCGGCCCTGCGAAGGGCCCAGGAGACGGGACGACGGGCCGCCCGGGTCGGTTTTGATTGGACAGATGCCGGCGGCGTGCTGGACAAGATCCGTGAGGAAACGAAAGAACTGGAGGAGGCTCTTGCCGGCGGCTCCCCGGACCGGGTGACTGAAGAGATCGGCGACCTCCTGTTCTCGGTGGTGAACCTGGCCCGCCACGCCTCCGTCGAAGCGGAAGAGGCACTGGAGGCAACCGTCGGGAAATTCCGGAGCCGCTTCCGGTTCATCGAGCGGGAGCTGGGCCGCCGGGGAAAACCGCCGGCTTCGGCGACCATGGAGGAAATGGACCTTCTGTGGGAGGAGTCCAAAGAACGTTGAACCCCGCCGGGCCGGTCTGAAGAGAAGACGGGCGGCGACAGCTCGGCCCAGGAGGCATTCCTCCTGTGCCTGATCCCGGGGAGGCATCGTCATGAAGGTTATCTTTCACAAGGATTTCCATCACTCCTACGTTGCGGATCCGGCGGCCGCCACGGGCCGTGTGGAGGCCGTTCTGAAGGCGATCCGTGGCAAAGCGGAGCTTGTCGAAGCCGTCCCGGCGTCCCCGGAGGACATCGCCGCCGTTCACACCCCGTCCCACATCGAGGAAGTGCGCCGCGAGCGCCTCTACGACATTGCCGCCCTGGCCGCCGGAGGCGCCGTCCAGGCGGCCATGACCGGCCTGACGGAGCCCTGCTTCGCCCTCATCCGGCCGCCCGGTCACCATGCCTCCGCCGGGAGCGCCTGGGGCTTCTGCTACTTCAACAACATGGCCATCGCCATGGAGAAGCTCAAGCGCGAGGGGCTCATCGAAAA
>CAZXMK010000305.1:0-3596 GCA_964641935.1 uncultured Syntrophaceae bacterium | reverse complement strand
CCCCCAAATCGATTTCGAGTCGATCCCGTTACGACCACTTCGGTATCTCTCCGCTCAATCATGTTTCGGCTGTTCCGAAATGTGGTGGTTTTTTACCCTTTTCCCACGGAAAAATCCACTCAAAATTTCGCTGCATCGCGCCTGCAGGACGCCCCCCGTCACTTCGGGCAGATGATTGAAAGACCCGTCATCAAAGAGCCGCCACCGGGAAACGACGGCTCCCCCCTTCGGGTCGGCGGCACCGAAGACGATCCGGCGGACCCGGGCATGAACAATGGCCCCCACGCACATCACGCAGGGCTCCAGCGTGACGTAGAGGGTAGCCTCCGGCAGGCGATAGTTGCCCAGAGCCTCGGAGGCGGCGCGGATGGCCAGGATCTCCGCATGGGCGGTCGGATCCTTGAGACCCAGCGGCCGGTTGTGCGCCCTGCTGACCGGTTTTTCTCCGATCGCCACCACGGCGCCGACGGGGACTTCTCCCTCCGCCTCCGCCCGAAGGGCCTCTTCCAGGGCCAGGGCCATGAAGAACTCGTCGTCGCGCACTTCCCCCGCCTTCCGGACGTACCGTCCGCCTTCTCACCGCCCGGGAAGGGCGGTCCCCAGGACCCGGTTCAGTTCGGCGACGCGGTCCCGCAGGTCCGCCTGCTCCCCCCAGTTCGCAGCCTCCAGAACCGGCCTTGATTCCCGGAGGCGCGCCACCGTCGTTTCCAGTTCGGCCATCAGCGTCTCCCAATCCACCTTCGGCACGGCCGCCTCCGGCGACACACGGGCCTCGACCGCCTCGCCCGGAACGAGGGTCACTTCATCCAGGTAATCGGGAATGTGTGCCCGGATGCCGAACCGTTCGCGGATCTTCTCCGCCAGGACCTGCTGGGCACCGTATTCCCCATGGACAAGAAAGATCTCCATCCCGCCGCCCTCAAAGTGAGAGAGCCATTCCAGGAGCTGGGACTGGCCGGCATGGGCGGAAAATCCGTTGATCGTGAACACCCTGGCCCGCACGGCCACGTCCTCCCCGAGGAGCCGCACCTTTGCCGCCCCGTCGACGATGCGGCGACCCGTCGTCCCCTGGGCCTGGAAGCCTACGAAGACGACGCTCGCCCCCTCCCGCCACAGATTGTGCCGCAGGTGGTGCTTGATCCTCCCGGCGTCGGCCATGCCGCTGGCGGAGATGACAATGGCGGGCCCCTCCTGCGTATTGATGGCCATGGACGCCTCGGTGGTCTCCGTCATGTGAAGGTTCGGGACAGCCAGGGGATTTTCTCCCCGCTTCAGCATCTTCTGCGACTCCTCGTCGAAATAGGAGGCGTTCCGGTTGAAGATCTCCGTCGCCCGGATCGCCAGCGGGCTGTCCACGTATACGGGGATGCCCTTCGGGAGGCGCCCGCTCTTCGCCAGCAGGTGGATGCAGTACAGGATCTCCTGGGTCCGCTCCACGGCAAATGCCGGAACGATCACCTTTTCGCCGCGCTCGAAGCTGTAGGCGACGGCTTCCGCCAGTTCGTCGAGGCTTTCCTCCTCGTTCTTGTGGTCCCGGTTTCCATAGGTCGACTCGACAAACAGGAAATCCGCCCGGCTGATCACACTCGGATCGTGCATCATCAGCTGGGAAGGCCGTCCGATGTCACCCGAAAACACAAGTTTCGAAGGTTTCCCCTCCTCTTCAAGGTCCATCTCGATCATCGCCGCGCCCAGGATGTGTCCGGCGTCCCGGAATACGAGCCGGAGCCCCGGGAAGGGCTCGAAGGGCCGGTCGTAGGGAACGGCCTGGAAGCGGGAGAAGGAACCCTCCGCATCCTGACGGGTATACAGCGGCGCCACCCGCTTCTCCCCGTGGCGGAGGCGCTTCCTGTTCTGCCACTGTGCTTCCGTTTCCTGGATATGTGCGCTGTCGAGGAGCATGACCTCCAGCAGTTCCTTCGTCGGCGGGGTCATATAAATGGGTCCTCGAAATCCCGCCTGGACCATCCGGGGCAGGAGTCCCGAGTGGTCCATATGGGCGTGAGTGATCAGGATGAATTCTATCGTTCGCGGATCGTATCCGTCCACTTTCCAGTTGCGCGACTCGATGTCGCGGTTTCCCTGGTGAAGGCCGCAGTCCACGACGAAGCGGCGTCCCATCGCCTCGACCAGAAAACAGGAGCCCGTCACGGTTCGGGCGGCTCCAAGAAACTTGATTTTCATCCGCCGATTTCCTCCCTCGCTGTTCCATCACCACACACAAGCACCCCCCGGTAAAGAGGCACGACCGCTCCGGGGGCTTCAGGAAAGGTTCAAGGCCGGCCACAGGGCCAGTACAACGGCCGGCACGATCTCCGCAATTTCACACGACGCCCCCAGGGTATCCCCCGTGAAGCCCCCGATCTTCCGCCGGCAAACCATGAGCCATCCGGCGATGACGACCAGAACCGCCCCCGCAGCCGCCGCACCGGGCAATCCCCCCAATGCAATCCCGCATGCCGGAAGGAAAACCAGGGCCCAGATCGCGTGCACCGACGACCCCTTCCGATGGAACGCCGTGGCCAGTCCCCCTTCCGGACGGGCATAAGGCAGCCAGGCCATGGACCACACCAGGGCCGCGCGGCCGGCGACAGGCATCAGCAGGATGGCCTGACCCCGCAGGGACATGGGAACAGCGTCCAGAAAGGCCACCTTCAGCAGGATCGCCGCCACGACGGCCACGACGCCCATGGTTCCGATCCGGCTGTCCCGCATGATCTCCAGGATTTTCTCCCGCGGCCGGGCGCTGCCGAAGCCGTCCGCCGTATCCGCCAGGCCGTCCATGTGAAGGCCGCCGGAAAGGACGATCAGGAGAAGGACGGTGCAGACCGCCGCCGGCAGGGAAGGCAGAAAGGCCAACGCCAGGCTGTCCGCGGCCAGGACCGCGATGCCGATGAAGAGGCCGACCAGGGGGAAGAAAAGGACGCTGCCGGCAAGATCCTCGGACCTGTCGGAACTCCGCCCGAGCGGCAGGATCGTCAGGAAGCGCAAGGCCGCCAACAGGGGCTTCATGCCTGGGACCGGGAAACGGCCGCCTCCTCGAAGGTGGCCATTTCGGTGAGGATGCGGACAGCCGCTTCCACCAGGTTCATGGCCAGGGCCGCCCCGGTTCCCTCGCCAAGCCGCAGGTCCAGGTCCAGGAGAGGGCGCTTCCCTAAGGCCTGCAGGGCGATCCGGTGTCCCTGCTCCATGCTCCGGTGGGAGGCGATCATGTACTGCGTGGATACGGGCGCCAGCCGGGCCGCGACGAGGGCCCCCGCCGTGGAGATGAACCCGTCCACCAGGACCGGCTTCCGTCGCGACGCCGCGCCGAGGATCATCCCGGCGATGCCTCCGATCTCGAAGCCGCCGACCGCAGCCAGGACGCCAACCGGGTCGGCGGGATCGGGCCGGTTCGCCTCGAGGGCCTTCCGGACGACCGCCACCTTGCGGGCGAGCTGTTCGTCGTCGATCCCCGTCCCCCGGCCGGTCGCCTCGGCGGCGTCTGCGCCGCTGAAAACGGAAACGAGGGCACTGCTCGGCGTCGTATTGCCGATGCCCATGTCGCCGGTGGCGAAGACGTCCGTCTCTTCCGCCAGCTCCAGGGCCACGCCAAT
>CAZXMK010000304.1:0-3613 GCA_964641935.1 uncultured Syntrophaceae bacterium | reverse complement strand
AGGAGTACGGATTCAGGCTCAACAAGGACATCACCATCGCCAACCTCTCGCAGAATGAATCCGTCCAGGCCTTGAAGGACGGTGTCGTGGACGCGGTGTTCTTCAACATCGCCTATCCGGCGGCCGCGGTCCTGGACCTGGCCTCCTCCAGGGACATCGTGCTGATCCCGGTGGAGCGGCCGATGGCGGACAAGATCGTCAAGAAATACCCCTATTACATCAAGATCGCCGTCCCGGCGAAGACCTATCCCGGTCAGGACAAGGAAATCCTTTGCCTCGGCGACTCCAACGTCCTCGTGGCGAACCGGAAGATGTCCGACGACGTGGCGTACAAGATCACCAAGGCCATCTTCAGCAACGTCAAGACAGGCAAATTCGCCCTCGTCAACATCCATCCGGTTGCCGCGCAGCTGACGCCGGCCAACGCCGTCAACAGCCCGATCCCGCTGCATCCGGGCGCGATCCGCTATTTCCGGGAAGTCAAGGCGCTGAAATAAGGATGCCCCGCCCGGCCGGATCCACCGGCCGGGCTCTTTTCTCCCATGAAGCGGACGAAGACATGGCTTCTGGCGGCGGTCCTGCTGCTGTCCGCCTTCCGGCCGGCGCAGGGTGCGGATTCCTTGTTCCTCCAGATCCTTCGCCAACCGGACGGCGGCCTGCTCCGGGAGATCCCCGTCAGGCCGGGTGACGCATTCCGGTTGCAGTACACCCACTCTTCCGACGGGACGCCCGTCCTTGACCTGTTCCGGGTCGGCGACGACGGGGGCTTTGTCCTCGTGGAGGAGGAGTACGAGTGGTACGGCGCGGGGCTGGAATCGCACCCGCAGGCCGAAATTTCCTTCCGGGGAGACCGGACGCGCGTCACGGTGAACCGGCCTTTCCGGGAACTTCTGCTCCGGGTCGGCCGCGTCTCCCGCCAGGAGATCCTGGCGGGCGGCGGCAGGATCGTCCTGGCGGAGATCGCGCCGGGAGGAAGCCTGCTCCGGATCCGGATCGTCCGACGCGGGGCGTGAGATCGCATGCCGGAAATCGAAAAGACCCTCCAGCGGGAATTCGAGGAAGAAAAGCAGCGCGGCCGGGAAATCCTCGAGAAATACGAACGGGTGCGCACGTACCGGGGCTCCGCGAAGGCCCTGTTTTCCGTATTCGCCATCGCGGCCAGCCTCTACCATCTCTACTACGCCTACGCCCATCCCTTCTTCGCCCTGGACCACCGGGCGCTTCACTGGTTCTTCATGTCCGTACTGGTGTTCGCCCTGTATCCCCTTTCGAAGAAGCGCTCGCCCTGGCACCGCATGTCCGTCCTCGACGGGGCCTTCCTGATCGCCTCGGCAGGCATCTGCATCTGGATCTTCCTCTACTCGACGCCGATCATGAACCGGGCCGGCACCTACGAGACCCTGGACGTGGTCATGGGGAGCCTGATGGTCCTGATCGTCCTGGAGGCCGCGCGGCGGTCCACGGGACTGGCCGTCACGCTGATCGCCGTGTTCTTCCTCCTTTATGCCCTGTTGGGGCCCTGGCTGCCCGATTTCATCTCCCACAAGGGATACAGCATCAAGCGCCTCTCGACCTATCTCGCCCTGTCCACGGACGGGATCTTCGGGGTGCCCGTCGGGGTGTCGGCCAACTTCATCCTTCTCTTCATCCTCTACGGGACCCTGCTGCGCAAGACGGGGGCGGGGGAGTTCTTCACGGACGTTGCCTTCGCCCTCACGGGGCGGACGAGGGGAGGACCCGCCAAGGCGGCGGTCATATCGTCCACGTTTTTCGGGATGATCTCGGGAAGCTCCGTGGCCAACACGGTGACCACGGGCTCCTTCACGATCCCCCTGATGAAGCGGACGGGCTATCCCGCCCACTTCGCCGCGGGCGTCGAGGCCTCGGCATCCACGATGGGCCAGATCATGCCGCCCGTCATGGGCGCGGCGGCCTTCATCATGGCCGAGTTCCTGGCGATCCCCTACTTCAAGGTCTGCGTTGCCGCCTTCATTCCCGCCACGCTGGCCTTCTTCGCCACGTTCATGCAGGTCCACTTCCGGGCCGTCTCCCTCGGCCTCAGGGGCCTGGACAAATCAGAGCTTCCCGCCATCCGCGGCGCCTTCGCACGGGGCTGGCATCACCTCTTTTCCATCGGCGCCCTCATCTACTTCCTCATGGAGGACTACTCCCCCGAGCGGGCCGTTTTCTGGGCCATCGCCGTGACGGTCCTGACCTCGTTTCTCATGGCCGTCGTCCGGAAGGAATCCCTGAAGGCCTTCGGGTTCGGAATCCTGGAGGCCCTGCGCGACGGGGCCGCGGGCTCCGTCCAGGTCGCCGCCGCCTGCGCCGCGGCGGGCATCATCATCGGCAGCATCACCATGACGGGACTGGGCCTGAAGTTCTCGTCCCTCGTCATCGACGCCTCCCAGGGCTACCTGTTCCTCGCCCTGCCCTTCACGATGATCGCCTGCCTGTTCCTCGGCATGGGCGTGCCGACGACGGCCCAGTACATCATCATCACGTCGCTGGTGGCCCCGGCGCTCGTCGACATGGGCGTCCTGGCCATCGCCGCCCACCTGTTCATCCTCTACTTCGGCACGAGGGCCGACATCACACCGCCGGTCGCCCTGGCGGCCTACGCAGGAGCAGGAATCGCCCGGTCGGACCCCTGGAGGACGGGGCTGGCGGCCTTCCAGCTCGGCATCGCCGGATTCATCATCCCCTTCATGTTCGTTTACGCCCCTGAACTCCTGATGATCGGCGACTGGCCGGGCATCCTCCTGGCTGTCTGCACGGCATCCTTCGGAATCGTCTGCCTGGCCGCCTCGGTGCAGCGGTGCCTGCTCATCCGGGCGACCTGGCCCGAAACGGTCGCCCTGATGGCGGCGGCGCTCCTTCTCATCAAGCCCGGCTGGATAACCGACCTGGCCGGTATCGCCCTCTTTGCGCTGGCGTTTCTGTCCCAGTTTCTGCGAAAGAAGAGAGGCGGCCCGGAACCCCAGGCCGGAGGGACCGACCGGGCTGCTCAGGCCGGCGCCGGCGAATGATCCGGCGCCGCCCCACGTCAACATCATCCGGCACGACAGGAGGAAGGCCATGAAAATCACCCGTCTCGACCAGCTGGAGAAGAGCCCCATGGCAATGGAAGGGGTCAAGGACGTCTGGAAGCAGGTTCCCCTGGGAAAGGCCGACGGGGTCCCGGTGTTCTCGTTCCGGGTCTTCACCATCCTGCCCGGCGGGCACACGCCCTTCCACACCCACCCCTTCGAGCACATGAACTACTTCATCGAGGGGGAAGGGGCCCTCGTCCTGGAGAGCGGCGAGGAGCGGCCCGTGAAGAAGGGCGATTTCGTCCTCGTCCTCCCCGGCGAAAAGCACCGCTACCGGAACACCGCCCCGGACGCGCCGCTCGTCATGATCTGCGCCGTGCCGAAGGAGTACGAGTAGCCGCAGAAGGAACGGATATCAAACCGTTCCCTCTCCATGTGCTCTTGTCTCTGTGTTTGGATATTTTTCGGGGCGTGGGCGCTGTCACGGGGGCTTACGTCGTCGCGGAAGCTTTTCCGCGGGAAGCCATTTCCGGAAAGGAATTCTGCAGGGATGGAAAAGCATACTGAAATCTCCTCAGGAA
>CAZXMK010000303.1:0-3614 GCA_964641935.1 uncultured Syntrophaceae bacterium | reverse complement strand
GTCATTTCTTCCTACCTCGGTTATGTTTCCGGAAAACCGGCACGGACAGTGTGCCCTGCGAACTGGGAGAGGTTGTGGATGATGCCCTTCTCCCGGCGAAAGCCGAGGCCGCAGGGCTCCCAGGAAAAGAAGACCCCCGCCTGGTAGAGACGGCCTTCGCCGTCGGCGGGCAGGTCCGCAAACTCCTGGTAAATGGAGCGGTACGATACATAATCCCCGTCCCTTCTGTCCAGTTCATTTCCCGATTGGTCGAGGATCCGCACGTTGTCCCCCTCCCGGCTGAAGGTTTTCTTCTCCACACAGGTTCTCCCGCGAAGAGGCTCGAAGGATGTCTCCAGGAGGAGCGGATGGCCCGGGAAGAGGTCCCAGAGGACCTTCAGGATCCCCTTCGACTGGAAGAGGAGCGAGTAGGGCGGGTTCAGGAGGATGACTTTGTCGCGCCGGAGGAGGCCCGTCAGCATCTCCGCCAGCTCCGGCTCCTCCAGGGCGATGTACTCGTAGGGAAGGAGCTTGTACCAGAAATCGAAGCGGTCGCCCGCGGGATTGTAGATTCCCTCATCATCGAAGCACACGTCGTGGGCGTACTCGAAGCCGGTGATGAAGCCCGCTTCGTAGGCCATTTCCTCCAGGAGGCGGGTCGTATTTTCGTCTTCGAGGCCCAGGTCCAGGCAGGAGAAGAGGGCGCAGGGGATGGGCGCGTCGGGACCGGCGAAGGCCGGGTGGAGATTGCGCATCCGGATGAAGGACTCCTGCAGGGTCTCGTAGAGACGGTTGAACTGCCGCTCTTCATCGATGCCGTTGTGGCGGAGGATCATCCACTGGATGAGTGCGGTCTCGAAGATCATCGAGGGCGTGTCGGCGTTGAACTCGATGAGCTTGATGGGCTTTCCGTCCAGCCCGCCGGCCAGGTCGAAGCGTCCCAGGAGGTGGAAATGGCGGTCGTCCTCCCAACTCAGCCGGATCATCTCCACCAGGTTTTCCGGGATGTCCAGGAGGTCGAAGAGACCGAGATCGATGACGTGCTGGGCCGCCTGGACGTAGAGACCGTACAGCTCCTCCGCCGCCCGGTAGTAGGCTTCCCCCTCTTCCTCCGTCACCTGGACCAGTTCCTCCGCCACGTAGTCCAGGTTATCGGGAGACTGGTACCAGTAGAAGCCCACCTTTTCAAAGATGGACGGTGGGATGGGATTCACCTGCAGGGTATGCACGGCCTTCAGCCCGAGAAGCTCCGGAAGCTGCTCGTCATCCGGGAGAAAAACCCGGCCTTCCGGGCGCCCGGCGAGGTCGACGTGTAACGGCGGTTTCCGTAACTGTATCCGTAATAGCGGCTTCCGTACCAGTAGCTTCTCGCGGGGCTGCCCGACTGCCTTTCCTCTTCCTTGAGGCGCTCCTCCAGGGGCAGGCGGCTGGCGAGACTCTGCTGGTAAACGGCCTCGTTTGCGTACACGAAGGGGTTCGGGGACGTGGTCTTGCCCATCATGTACCCCAGGAGGCCCGCAGACAGGACGGTCCCCAGGCCCAGCATGCCCCGCTCCTGGCCTGCCCCGTCCATCAGGTTCCGGACCTTGTCTTCTGTGAGGGTCTCGCTGGTTCCGTCCCGTCTCTTCACGACGACTCCCGTGGTGCTGCTGGGGTATTCGTTCACGATCTTGTAGTCCCCCGGCGCTGTTTCCTCGATCTGGGTCATGACGCCGGCCTTTCTTTCCTGCATGACGTTTCCGTCCGTGCCGCCGGTCGTTGTGACCGGCGCCTCATCACACCCCGTGAGCAGGGTGTGGGCCAGGAAAAACACCCCCCCGGCGATGACTCGGCTTTTGCGTCCCGGTTGTTTCATGGCATCCCCCCGATCCCGGTTAAACGATCATGCGGCTGATGACGACGGCGAGGGCAATGACGAGGCCCTGCACCAGGAGGGCCGCGGCGGTGTTTCCCGCCTGGATCTGTTCTTCCAGTTTCGTTTTCGGGAGGAAGATCCAGTCGGATACCTTCTGGAAAATCAGGAGGAACAGCATGCCCGAGGCGGCGCTGATGAGAAACCAGCCCAGGCTCTCGGCCCAGCCGGCGAAGTCTCCCGCGATGCTGGACCGCAGGATGATGCTGTAGGCCACGAGCAGCCCCGCCACGGTGATTCCGGCGCTGAGGTTGCCCTCCTGCAGGCAGGCCGCCGTGCGGAACCGGTAGATCCGCTGGTGCATGAAGACCGCCAGGTACAGGAAGAGCTGGCCCAGCCCGAAGAACACCATGGCCGAGAGGATGCCTCCGACCTCTCCGGCAAATGCGCCGTTCAGCAGGATCCCCGTGGCGATGAAACTGCCCGCCTCGACGATCCCCGTCGGTACGTTCCCCGCCTTGATCAGGTCATTGTTGCGGATGCCCGGGACGAGAATGCGGTCGTTCAAAAGATGGGCCGCGAAGAAGAGGATTGTTGTGATGGTCCCGTCGATCAGAAAGACTGCCAGATCCGCCCTTCTGAGCCCCCCCTGGAAGACCCCCGCCAGGGCGGTGCAGATTCCCACGTAGAGGCCGAACCGGCGGAGCGCCACGGCTGTGTTGGCCTCCTTCTCCACGGCGAGGTCGTCGTCGAATTTCGTGAGGACGTCGGCGATCCGTTTTGAAAGATAGAGAAATGCCAGAATGAGCGCCATGTACACTACAATCATGCCGTATCGTTCCATCGTCCGCTCCTTTTCGAAAGGCCGACCGCCGGATTCGGCGGGCAGACCGTGTGGATTACCGTTTCCGCGCCGCGGCGGTCTTTTGCATCCAGAATACCGCCAGTCCCGCCCCGATCATGAGCAGGCAGAGGAGCTGACCCATGCTCAGGGAAAGCCAGAGAAGCCCGAGCTGGGCGTCGGGCTCCCGGAAAAACTCGATGACGAAGCGAATGAGACCGTAGCCGATTAGAAACATAGAGAAGAGGAATCCGTCAAAGGGACTTTTCCGGCGGATCGCCCAGAGAATGGCAAAAAGGACGATTCCCTCGAAGAAGGCCTCGTAAAGTTGGGAGGGATGACGAAGCCGGCCCGTGGGGTCAAGGGGAAAGTACATCCCCCAGGGCATGTTCGTGGCGCGTCCCCAAAGCTCGCCGTTCAGGAAATTGCCGAGCCGGCCGAAGGTGTAGCCCAGCGGAACCGTCGGGCAGATCAGGTCCGCCAGGTTCCAGAAGGCGATGCCGTTTCGCCGGCAGAACCAGACGGCCGCCAGGAGCACCCCCACGAGCCCGCCGTGGAACGACATGCCGCTGATCCCGACGAAGCGGATTCCGTTGCCGAATTCGAAGGGCAGGAAGATCTCCAGGGGATGATGCGTGTAATAGTCCAGGTTGTAGAACAGGACGTAGCCGAGGCGGCCTCCGAGGATCAGGCCCAGGATGATCCAGATGAAGAGGTCCTGGATCGTCTCCGGCGTGTAGGGGAAATTTTCCTGCCGGATTCTCCGGATCACCAGGAAATAAGTGATGCCGAAGGCCGCCAGGTACATCAGGCTGTACCAGCGGAGTTGGAAGGATCCGATCTGGAAGAGGAAAGGGCTGATGTGGCTGGGAAGGTCCGCCCAGCCTGCCGGATGGTCCATGAGGTCTGCTTTCTCCCGCCTGCATCCCTGTGAAGCCGGCG
>CAZXMK010000302.1:0-3631 GCA_964641935.1 uncultured Syntrophaceae bacterium | reverse complement strand
GAAACAGGGGGCCCGGTACAAATCCCATCCGGATCAGGTCCTCGCCGTCGATCAGACGCGCCGGGTGGAGGTCCTCCCGGGTCAGCTCCTCCGTCTTCCGCCGGCAGAACTCGTAAGTGTCGAGCATGCCGTGGCTCCCGAGGCAGTCGAGCCGGTGCAGCTCGAGGTGGAGCGGAAAATCCGGGAGCCGAAGAAAACGCTTGAGCGTGCCGGGCCTCATCTCCCTGACGGACATGAAATGCATGTGATGCCGGATCAGGTCCAGGATCGTTCCGATGTCCTGGTTTGAAAAACGGAGCCGCCGCAGGATGTCCTCGGCCAGCCTCATCCCTTCCCGGACGTGCCCGTAGAAGTGGATTCCCCGCCCGTCCTCCGTCCGCGTGACCGCCTTCCCCACATCGTGCAGCACCACGGCCCATGCCAGCCGCCCATCGGTCCTGCCGTTGTCGCCGACGGGAAGCCGCTCCAGCATGTTGAGCACATGGATCCAGACGTCCCCTTCCGGATGAAAGAGGGGCGGCTGGGACACGCCGGCAAGGGCACTCACCTCCGGCAGGATCCGCGCCAGGAGCCCGGAGTCCGCCAGCAGTTCCATCCCCCTGCGGGCACCGCGGCTGACCAGGATCTTCGTCAACTCCTCCCGGACCCGCTCGCTGCTGATCCGGCGGATCGCGTCGGCTCCCGCCCGGACGGCGGCAAAGGTCGGGGGATCGATGGAAAAATCCAGAACGGCGGCGAAACGGACCGCCCGGAGCATCCGGAGGTGATCCTCCGCAAAGCGGGCCGCAGGGTCTCCAATCGTGCGGATGACCCGGTCGCGTAGATCCTCCAGGCCTCCGACATGATCCGTGACATGGCCCGTTTCCGGGTCCAGGAGAAGGCCGTTCACGGTGAAGTCGCGCCGCAGCGCATCCTCCCGTGCACCGGCGAATCGGACCCGGGAGGGTCTCCTGCCGTCCCGGTACCCTCCCTCGGTGCGGTAGGTGGCCACTTCGAACGGCAGGCCTTCCTCCACCACCATGACGACGCCGAACCGGGTCCCCAGGGGAACCGTCCGCGGGAAGATGGCCTGCACTTCTTCCGGCGTGGCGGACGTGACGATGTCGATGTCTTCCGGCTCCGTGCCGAGGAGGAAGTCGCGGACGCAGCCGCCCACGAAAAAGGCCTCGTGGCCCGCTGCCGAAAGCCGCCTGATGATGGACAGCGCGATCATCCTCAGACGGGTCTTTTCCTCCTGGTGCTCTTCACTCATCCGTGTCCGGCAGGTCTTCCGACAGGGGATTCCCTCCCTGCAGGCGGCGCCTGCGGCCGATCCAGTATGATGCGCCAAAGACGATCACGAGAACCAGCGGCACAACCCCCAAGAGCACGTCCAGGAAAGACTCGGCCGATGCAAAGATGAGAATCGACACGGTAAAGATCATGCCGGCAATGATGAACCAGAGAGCTCCTTCCTTCATGTTTTCCCCCCTCGGATTTTCCCCGCCCTGCCCATCCGGACGGCGCAGAACTCGCCGCACATGGTGCAGCCTTCCTCGTCGGCACTCCGGCTCGTCTCCAGCATGGCCCTGCTTTTTGCCGAGTCGATGGACACGGCGATCTGTCCCTCCCAGTTCAGTTCCCTGCGGTATTGCGCCATGGCCCGGTCACGCTCCCAGGAGCCGGGGAGCCCCTTGGCGAGGTCCGCGATGTGGGCGGCGATGCGGGACGCCATGATTCCCTCCCGCACATCCTCGAGGGTCGGGAGCCGCAGGTGCTCGGCAGGCGTGACGTAGCAGAGGAAGTCCGCCCCCGCGGCGCCGGCGATGGCCCCGCCGATGGCCGACGTCAGGTGGTCGTAGCCCGGCGCAATGTCCGTCGGCAGCGGACCCAGCACATAGAAGGGCGCACCGTTGCAGAGCCGCTTCTGGAGCTGGATGTTCGCCACGACATCCTGGATCGGGACATGGCCAGGCCCCTCGATCATGACCTGCACGCCCTTCTGGCGGGCCCGCTTCGCCAGTTCTCCCAGGATGACCAGCTCCTGGATCTGTCCCCGGTCCGTCGCGTCGGCCAGGCAGCCCGGACGGAGGCCGTCTCCGAGGCTGAACACCATGTCGCAGCTTCTCGCAATCTCGATGAGCCGGTCATAGTGCTCGAAGAGGGGGTTCTCCCGGTCGTTCATCTCCATCCAGTGGGCCGTCAGCGAACCTCCCCGGCTGACGATGCCGAGGACACGGCCCTGCGCCTCGACGGACGCAACACTCTTTCGTGTGACGCCGCAGTGGACGGTGATGAAATCGACCCCGTCCCGGCCGTTCTCCTCGATGGCGGCAAAGAGGTCCTCCCCCGTCATATCCACGAAGGACTTCCCCTGGTCCAGCATCCGGGCGGCAGCCTGGTAGATGGGAACGGTGCCGATGGCCAGGGGTGAGGCCTCCAGGATGGCCTTCCGGATCGCCCGGATATCTCCACCGGTGGACAGGTCCATGATCGTATCCGCCCCGGCCTCCACGCAGATCCGGACCTTTTCCAACTCCGCCGCCACGTCGGCCCGGTCCTTCGACGTACCGATGTTGGCGTTGATCTTCGTCCGCAGGCCCCTGCCGATGGCCAGGGGCTTGATTCCCTTGTGGAGGGCGTTACGCACCACCACGATCGTCCCCTCTTCCACGCCGCGTCGCAGCGCTTCGGGATCGACCCCTTCCACTTCGGCGCAGATCTTCATTTCTTCCGTAATTTTTCCGCTCCGGGCGGCTTCCAGCTGTGTCATGATCGTGCTCCCCGTTTCTTCTTTCCGTCCAGCTCCTCCATCAGCGGCGCCAGGTGGTTCGTGGGGCCGTTGCCGCCGCCGATGCGGAGGGAGTGGCGAATTGCCGATGTTACATACTTCTTGGCCCCGGACACGGCCTTTTCCACCGATTGCCCCTTCGCCAGCCCGACGGACAGTGCGGCGGAAAACGTGCAGCCGGTCCCGTGCGTGTCGGTCGTCCGGAGCCGCGGGCTTCGGAACAGGCGGCATTTCCCGTTCTCGTAGAGCAGATCCACCGCATCGCCCTCCAGGTGTCCGCCCTTGACGACCACGCTCCGGGCTCCCATGCGCGCGATGGCCTCCGCGGCCCGTTCCATCTCGTCCGTTCCCCGTATTTCCATGCCCGTCAGGACCTCCGCCTCGGGAATGTTGGGCGTGATGACCCGGGCCAGGGGGATCAGTTCGTCCACCAGGGCGTTCCGGGCCGCCCTTTCCATCAGGGAGGCCCCGCCCTTGGCGACCATGACCGGATCCACGACCAGGTTCCCGATCCCGTATTCCCGGATTTTCGCCGCCACGATGCGGATGATCGACCGCGAGGCGATCATCCCTGTCTTGGCGGCGTCCACCCCGATGTCACTCGCCACGGCGTCGAACTGGGCCGCCACGAAGGACGCCGGCACCTTGTGGATTCCCCAGACGCCCCTGGTGTTCTGGGCCGTCAGGGCGGTGACGACGCTCATCCCGAAGCCCCCCAGGACCGTGATCGTCTTCAGGTCCGCCTGTATCCCGGCGCCGCCCCCGGAGTCGGAGCCGGCGATCGTCAATACGCGTTTGATGCCCATGTTCTCAATCTCCCGCGGGGAATTCCCCCGCCCTGAAATAACGGATGACCAGCAG
>CAZXMK010000301.1:0-3635 GCA_964641935.1 uncultured Syntrophaceae bacterium | reverse complement strand
CCTCCCTGATCGTCGCCAACCTGATCGCCGTCAAGCTGATCCAGGCGGGTCCCCTCATCCTGCCGGCGGCGGTCATCATCTTCCCCCTGTCGTACATCTTCGGTGACGTTCTGACGGAGGTTTACGGATATGGCCGAGCCCGGCGGGTCATCTGGACGGGCTTCGCCTGCAATCTCCTGGCGGTTCTTGTCATGCAGGCGAGCATCCGGATCCCCGCCGCTCCCTTCTGGACCCTGGGCTCCCTGGACGGGGCCGTTTCGATCCAGGCGTACGAAGCCCTCCTGGGATACACGCCGCGGCTCCTCGCGGCCTCCTTTGCGGCCTACCTTGTCGGGGAGTTCCTCAACGCCTTCGTCCTGGCCAGGATGAAAATCATGACGGCGGGCCGCTTCCTCTGGATGCGGACCATCGGCTCCACCGTCCTGGGCCAGCTTGCCGATTCGGCCATCTTCATCACGGCGGCCTTCTGGGGGACGATCCCACCGCCCGTCCTGGGGACGATGATCGTCACCCAGTGGCTCGTCAAGAGCGCCTACGAGGCGGCCTTCACGCCCGTCACGTATCTCGTCGTGGGATTCCTCAAGCGGGCCGAGGGATGCGACGTCTACGACCGCCACACCCGCTTCAACCCCTTCCTGTGGGGAGATCGCTCCCGGGAGACGTCGCTCCGCGGCAAGGGCTGAGGGACGCGGCCATGTTCCGCATCCGGAAGATTTTCGACGACGTTCAGAAGAGAAACCGCCTGGCCATCGATCAGGTGCGGTCCATCCTGGCAGCCCGTTTCCAGGGACTGGGCCAGGGCCGGATCGACCGCATTCCCGACACGCTCCGCAATCCCTTCGTGTACGACTTCCGCTCCATCCTTTACGTGGCCGAGGGCCCGGGCGGCGCCGTCCGCGGGTTTGCCCTCCTTTCCCATGATCCCTCGCTGTCGTTCTGCTTCCTGGATTATCTGGCCACGAACGCGAAGCTGACCGGCAGGGGCGTCGGGGCAGCCCTGTACGAGCGCGTGCGGGAGGAGGCACTCCTCCTGAACGTCTCGGGCGTCTTCTTTGAGTGCCTGCCGGACGATCCACTTCTGTGCCGGGACCCGGAGATCCTCCGTGAGAACGCGGCGCGGCTCCGGTTCTACGAGGCCTTCGGCGCATATCCCATCGCCGGGACAACCTACGAAACGCCCGTCAACCCGGGAGGCGACAATCCTCCGTACCTGGTCTTCGACGGCCTCGGGCTGGGCATCCCCCTGCGCCGGGGCCATTCCCGGGCCATTGTCCGGGCCATCCTGGAGCGGAAGTACGGGGACGTCTGCGGTCCCGAATACGTCAGGATGGTGGTCGGTTCCTTCCGAGACGACCCGGTCCGGATCCGACCGCCTCGCTACGCGAAGGCCGTCCCGGAGCATCGCTATCCCGTCTCGGGACGGATGTCGGCCATTGCCCTCGTGGTCTCGGACCGGCACGCCGCACACCATATCCACGACCGCGGATACGTGGAATCGCCGGTCCGCATCCGCACGATCCTGGACGCCCTGGGGCGGACGAACCTCTTTCGCCGGGTTGAGCCCCTTGACTATCCCGAAAAGTACCTGGCGGCAGTTCACGACTCCTCGTACATCCGCTATTTCAGGCGGGTCTGCGAGACGCTGCCCCCCGACGGCTCCGTCTACCCCTATGTCTTTCCCATCCGCAACACGGCCCGGCCGCCGGTGGAGCTGGCCGTCCGGGCCGGGTACTACTGCATCGACACGTTCACGCCCCTCAACCGGAAGGCATTCGTTGCAGCGAAGCGGGCCGTCGACTGCGCCCTCACCGGCGCCTCCCTGATCCTCGATGGGGTCCGGCTGGCCTATGCCCTTGTGAGACCGCCGGGCCACCACGCCGAGCCTCGCGCCTTCGGAGGATTCTGCTACTTCAACAACGCCGCCGCCGCGGCCCAGTACCTGAGCGAGTTCGGGTCCGTGGCCGTCCTGGACCTGGACTACCACCACGGAAACGGGAACCAGGTGATCTTCTACCGGCGGAGCGACGTCCTGACCCTCTCGATCCACGCCCATCCGTCCCTGGCCTATCCCTATTTCAGCGGGTTCGCAGACGAAAAGGGGGAAGGGGAGGGGGCCGGATGCAACGGGAACTATCCCCTCCCGGAGGCGGTGGACGGTCCCGCCTACCTGGCGGTGCTCGACAGGGTTCTGTCGCGGGTCCGGCATTTCCGGCCGAAGTTTCTTGTGGTGTGCCTGGGCCTGGACACGGCCCGGGGGGATCCTACGGGAAGCTGGACATTGAAGGCCCGTGAATTCAAAGAGATGGGCCTGCGAATCGGGTGCCTGCACAGGCCGACGCTGGTGGTGCAGGAGGGGGGATACGACAATCGCTCCATCGGGGCGAACGCCCGGTCGTTCTTCGAGGGGCTCTGGTCAGGAACGTTTCTCGACATCAGGAAGCCAAGAAACGGGCTGAACAACCGCGGGGGATGAGGAAAACGAAGCGGCGAGACCGGCCACCCGGATCGTGGGGACCTCCGGTTGAGGACCGCCGAAGCGGGCAGACTCGTGATTTCGCTGGCCGGTGCCGCCTGCCGGGAGAAAGGCCGGGAGGAGTGTCAGAGGCGGTTTTCCTCTTTCTCTCCCCGGATCTTCTTTACCTGCTGTGCGATATCCTCCAGTTCGGCGTTTGCCTTCGTGATGTGGTCGTTCATGAGGACGGACAGCCGCTTCCTCAGTTCCGAGAGCTTCTTCCCCCCGCCGGCCGGTTTGTTGCGGTCCTCCTTGTAGAAGATGTCATGCTCAATCTCCGACCAGGCGTGGTAAAGGATGGAGGTCAGCTGGATCTCGCACTTCAGGCCCCGGAATTTCCGGTATTCGCTCAGTCGGCACCGCATTTCGCCGAATGAGACCGTCAGGTGCGTCGCCCGGTAACCTTCCTCCTTGCAGTGGTCCTCCCGCCGGATTTCACCGCTCAGTTCCCCGTAGAGCTCCCGGATGAAGCTCTCCTTGTCGCTCTCCAGGAAGAAGATGACGCGGACGCCCGCCAGGTCCTCCATATCTCCAAGGACCCGGTAGCACCGGTCCTTCCTGCGGCGGATCTTGGTGCGGAGCTCCTCGACGCCCTTCACGCGGTGGTTCAGGTGGAATTTGTACCCCCCGTTCTGGAGCAGGCTGTACAGGAGGTTGCTCATGGAGAGGCACAAGTCGGCGTAAACGGGCCGCAGGCGCCTGTACTCCGCGACCAGGGCGTGTTCATCCGTTTTTCCGGATTGGCCGTTGGTTTTCAAAGCGGTTCCTCCGGATATCCGATCAGGTCCTGCCCAAGACCTGCCCGAGGGCAGCCAGGAAGCGGTCCACGTTTTCCCGCCGGGCCGTGTGGCCCATGAGGCCGATCCGCCAGATCTTTCCCGCCAGGGGGCCCAGCCCCCCGCCGATCTCGATCCTGAATTCCTGCCGCAGCCGTTTCCGGACCGCGAGTTCGTCGATCCCTTCGGGGCAACGGACGGTGTTGAGCATGGGCAGGCGGAAGGGCTTGTCCACCAGCATCGTGAGCCCCATGGCTTCCAGCCCGGCCACGAGGGCCTCGTGGGCCTCCCGGTGCTGGGCGAAGGCTGTCTCCGGTCCTTCCTCCAGGACCAGCCGCAGGGACTCG
>CAZXMK010000300.1:0-3642 GCA_964641935.1 uncultured Syntrophaceae bacterium | reverse complement strand
AAACTGACGCTGAACGCCGAGGAAGTCCTGAAGCGCCTGAAGATTCACTACCGGACGGTCAGCCTCTGTACGGCGGACCTGGGCTTTTCCTCTGCCAAAACGTATGATATCGAGGCCTGGTTGCCGGGGCAGGAGGCGTACCGGGAGATTTCCTCCTGCAGCAACTTCGAGGATTTTCAGGCCCGGCGGGGGTCGATGCGGTTCCGCCGGACCGACGGAGGCCGGGTGGAATTTCTTCACACGCTCAACGGCTCGGGGCTGGCGGTGGGGAGGACGGTCGTGGCCGTCCTGGAGAACTACCAGCAGGCCGACGGATCCGTAATCGTTCCGGACGCATTGCGGTCCTACATGGGAGGACTGGAAGTCATCAAATAGACAAACGGAGGGATGGCCGAGTGGTCGAAGGCGGCGGTCTTGAAAACCGTTGACCGAAAGGTCCGCGGGTTCGAATCCTGCTCCCTCCGCCAGAAAAAGGACCTTCCCTTCAGGAAGTTTCCGTCGGATCGGCCCAGCGGAGAGATGGCTGAGTGGCCGAAAGCGAGCGCCTGCTAAGCGCTTGTACGCCATAAAAGGTGTACCGCGGGTTCGAATCCCGCTCTCTCCGCCAGAACAAAACGGGGACAGGCTGTCTGGTCTGTCCCCGTTCTCGTCTGTTCATGCTGCGCCGTAAAAAAACGGACCTGTTTTCACTGCCGGCAGGCGGGCTGTTGAACCTTGTCCCAGAGGCTGCCCGGCGGAACGCCGTGCCAGGGCGGGTTCGATTCGCCGGCCTCGTGGATGGGCTTCCAGTTCCGGTTCAGGTACACATACGTGAGAAAGCGGACCCGATTGCCGGGGCAGTCGTATTCGCACAGGATCTCAATGGCCCGGAAGGTCCGGGGGTCCACTCCGGCCGAGGCCAGGTAATCCCGTATCTCTTTGAAGTAAGGGCTTTTCCCCCGGGGTGCCACCCGGATCCATGCGGCGGCGTGTCCCGGAGACGGGACGGACCGGCGCTCCCCGTCCACGAAGACGCCGTCCTGGTACTTCGTGAAGCCGACCAGGGTCCATCGCTTTCCGCCCTGCTCCGCTTCTGCGGGGGTGCCCAACAGCAGCAGCGCCATGGCGACCAGGATTGCAGTCATCGCGTATTTTCTCATTGATCGTCCTCCCCGCAGACGAGATTTCCCTTTGGGGATTGCTCCCCGCTGTCTGAGGCTCGAATTGTAGCACCACACGGAGGGCAGGGCAATCCCGGTCTCCCGAAAGCCCCTGCCGTTGCTGGAGAACCCGAATCCTTCCATCCTCTCTCCGATGCTACATGAGGTCGTAGAACGAGTTCATGTCCTTGAGCTTTTCTCCCTCCGCCCGGACTTTTTCCGGTGCGATCGTCTGGTAAACGCGGATCAGCTTGAGACGGGGCATCCGGAGCCCCGAATTGATCCGGAGCGCCCGTTCATAGGCGGCGGCGGCCAGGTACAGCTGTCTCTGCTGGAGATAGTAATCCCCCAGGAGTTCGTACTTGCCGACGGCGAAGAACGAACTGTCGCGGACCTGCTCCAGGTAGCGGTTTCCCTCGCTGACCATGCCCCTCGTGTAACAATTCGCCGCCAGGGGGATACGGGCAAAATCCGAGAAGCGACCGTTCAGGTCGGCCGAGATCTTCCAATAGCGAAGCGCCTCGGCATGGTAACCCTGTGTGACAAGAACGACGGCGTGCGTGTTGTAGCAGGCCGTCCGATCGCCGGATCCGGGAATGGGAAGAAAGGCGACGATTCCAAAGAGGGCGGCGGCAACCAGGGGAATGGCCGCTTCCCGTCGGTGCTCCTCCCGGACGAGCCGGTACATTCGCTCCAGGGCGACAGCGGCAAAGGGAATCAGGATGACCAGGAGCGGAAGGCGATACCGGTCCACCATGCTGAAGGCGACGAGGGTCGATGCATAGACGGCGGCCAGTGCGATCAGGGCCCCCGCTTTTCGGTTTTTTTTTCTCGAGAGGACCATTCCGGCCATGCCCAGCGGCATGACGAACCAGAACCCTGGAAAGGGGATTTTGAAGAATTTCGCGAAGTCGCTCATGAAGCCGATGTCATAATGGTCTCCCGCCTCGTAGCGATTGAAGACGGCAAGCGTTTTCTCTCCGAGGCGTCGGAGACAGGCGACCGGCTGCTCCAGGGCCTCCTGAAGGGTCACCTTTGTCCAGTATCGCGATGCCTCCCCCGGGGTCAGTTTCTTTCCCATGCGGCGGCTGGCCTCGATGGTGTACTGGATTCCCTGCTCGAAAGGCGAGGTCGTGGCGAAGGGTACGGGCCACGTGTACGGGTCCGGATTCCGGAGGTTGTTCGTCAGGTTGAAATTGAAGCCTCCCTGGGAGGTCGTCAGGGTGAATTCGCCGGCCGTCCGCCAGTTCCGGATGACGAACGGCGAGAGGGCGACGGCGGTGCCGATGAGAACGAGCAGAACGTAGAGCCCGGCGGTCTTCAGGACGGGCCCCCGGAATCCGGCGATCCAGGGCAGGATCAGGAGCACCGCTGGCAGGAGGATCGCCGCGTTGGGACGGACGTTGATCAGGAGGCCCAGGACGATGCCGAGGGCTGCCGCCCGGATCAGCGGCTGGACGCGGCTGGAACTCCGTGTGTTTCCCTCGCTTCCCGGGACCGGACTCCCCTCCAGCGACAGGAGGAGCCAGGCCGCACAGGCGAACAGGCAGACGCCGAACATCTCCTTCAGGGGCACGGCGCTGTAGAAGACAAACGGCCCGTAGAGGGCGGCGATCAGCGCCGCCAGGAGACCCGTTTTCAGCCCGGCCAGGGATCGGCCGATGAGATAGACGAACCCGCAGGCGAGGACACCGAAGCCGACATTCAGGAAGCGCAGGAAAACGGGGTCCGGGCCCAGGACTCTGTAGAGGGCCGCCGCCATGTACGCAAAGAGCGGCGGGAATTCGTAGACCGATTTGGACTGGAACGTGCCATCGGCAATCCGCGTGGCCCACTCGTGGTAGATCCGTTCGTCCCAGAGCAGGAAATCGAAATAGATGGTGCCGGATAGACTCCAGAGACCCAGCAGGCGAAGCGCCAGGGCCAGAAGAAGGACGGCCCCGAGGATCCAGGAGGTGTTCTTTTCCCATGTGTCCTGAACCGCCTGACCCGGCAGTGTCCCGGTCGGAGCTTTCTTTTTTTCCGTCATCCGGTGTTCTTCTCCCGGCTTGATGAACTCTCCGTCATGCAGAGCGGCAGGTGCCCGCCCTCCATAGCAGGAAACGGAACCCGCCACAAGGGGCGCTGCCGCGGGGCAGACCGTCCCCGGGAGGCGGCCATGCAAAAGGGCACAGGCCCCGGGCCTGTGCCCTTTTCGGATCATGCCTTTTGATGCGGTTCTCAGAATGGACCGGATGCCTGTGCGACGCCCGCGCCGGTTCCCGATATGGTTCCGGCCGAGCCGCCGCCGGGTGTGATGGTGCCGGCGGCTCCGCCCTTGAACGTGATGGTGCCGGTATACGACCCGCCGCTCAAGAGCCCGCTCCCGGACACGGTGGCGCCCCAGTTGGTGCCCGTCCAGGCGACCGGCGTGAAGTCCGCTGTCAGCCCGCCGCCGCCCAGCGTTACACTCTTGCCCGCGCCGGTCAGGGGTGTATCCGAATAGGATCCCGAGATGCTCGTG
>CAZXMK010000299.1:0-3662 GCA_964641935.1 uncultured Syntrophaceae bacterium | reverse complement strand
GGCGGGCTGTTGAAAAAGGGCGTCTGCTGCGTTGCCTTTGTCCCGAGCCACTCGACGTACCAAACAAGTACGCCTCGTGGCTCAGGACTGCAGGCGCCTTGCATTCAACCCTTTTTGAACAGTCCGTTGCGGTGCAGTGTCGGCGGGCTGTTGAAAAAGGGCGTCTGCTGCGTTGCCTTTGTCCCGAGCCACTCGACGTACCAAACAAGTACGCCTCGTGGCTCAGGACTGCAGGCGCCTTGCATCCAACCCCTTTTGAACGGTCCTTAACGTCCGGTCTCCCACAAAAAAATCTGACCTAATTTTCCCGGGAACTTTTTCCTTCTTCCTCCTGTCCAATCCCCCAAAAGGCAGCACCCAAAATCCCAGGATGGAAGAAGGAGGAAGTCATGAAAACCCTGTTTGCGATCTTTGCAGCGCTGTTGGTTCTGGCCGGGGGGCCCGCCTGGGCCTCCGTCGGCGACTCGGTGGACGTGAGCATCGTCACCGACGACGGCCGCACCCTGCCCCTCCACATGCAGAAGAGCCGGTACGGCCTGAAGAAGGTCTATGCCGAGGCCGTCCGGGGCGATCACTACCGGATCGTCGTCCACAACCGCCTGGACCGGCGGGTCGGCGTTGTCGTCGCCGTGGACGGCCGGAACATCATCTCCGGCGGGAAGTCGTGGCTCCGGAACACGGAGCGGATGTACATCCTCGAACCCCACGCCACCAACGAGTACAGCGGCTGGCGGAGCGGCCGGGACCGGGTGAACCGCTTCTTCTTCACTGACGTTGCCGATTCCTATGCGGCCGCCTTCGGCGATACCTCCGCCATGGGCGTCATTGCCGTGGCGGTTTATCCCGAGGTCCAGCGCTACGAACCGCCGATGGACTTCTCCATGTCGGCGCCCCTGGGCAAGGCCAAGGGCGACATGGCCCGCCGGCAGGCGGCTCCCTCGGTGCAGCGGGAAGAATCGAAGAGCGCCGGTACGGGCTACGGCCGGGAAGAGTACTCGCCCTCGCGGCAGGTGCGCTTCGACCCGGAGGCGAGGGCCGTCGAGACGATCCTGGTGAAGTACGAGTGGCGGGAGACCCTCTGCCGGAAGCACGTCATCTCCTGCGGTCACGGGTACCGGGAACACGGAAACCGCCTGTGGGACGGCTACGGCTTTGCCCCGCCCCCTCCGGGGCGCTACTGATGGGAAAGGGGGCGTGACGGCAGGGCGGAGAAAGGGCGCGGCGGCGACGGGCTCAAGCCTGGGGAGCCTCCGCACCGTTCTCCTCCTGCTGGAGGTAGGCCCGGATCTTCTGGCGGATCGACTCGGGAAGGTTGATGCCCAGGGCGCGGATCCGGCTCTCGTATTTGCCGAAGGACCGGGTGTGCTGGGACGTGGTGATAAAGATCCGGAAGTAGGTCCGAATGCTCCCTTCCAATTCCGACCGGAACTCCATGTCCATGTTGAGGAGGTCCTCCACGGGAGCCATCACCCGGTAGTTGATGGGTCGGCACATGGCCCGGTAGGCAACGAAGCGCTGGGTCATCTCGCACTCATAGTTCTTCTCGCGGATCGACTTCTCCACGACGTTCAGGTCAATGGTGTCCATGATCTGGAAAGCGTAACTCGGTGTCAGGATCTCCTCGATCATCCTTTTGGCATTGACGTATGCATCGCAGGCATTGAGGTCGCCGCCTCCGCCGGGGGCGCACCGGATGTAGAGGACGAAGTCGATGTCCGAGGAGTCCTGGCAGAGCCCCATGTTGGTGGAGCCCAGGACGTCCATGCCGATATCGTCCCGGATCCGCTCCTCGATGAGCCGGGCCACCTCCTCGAGCTTGTCGAGGCGCTCCTCCGTCTCTCCTGTCTGGAACGTCCGGTAGAACTGCTTGATCTCGTTATAGAGCTGAATTTCCGGAATGTGCGTGACCTTCTGGACCTTCGTATCGACGTTCCGTCCCTCCCGCATGGCCTGGTAGCGCTCCCGGTCCACGACCCGCTCCTTCCAGGCGCCGTTCAGCCGGATGACCTCGGCGATGTCGTAGATCCGGTCCTCCACAAGCTTTCGGAAGACGATGCGCTCAATCTCCCGGCCTGCCGTCTCGATCTTGTAGAAACAGCCTCCCTCGGCGACGTTGCCCGTGAGGGTGGTTACCTCGCCGAAGTGGGACGGGTTGAGGTAGATGGTCCCCTCGCTCGCCTGGAACCCCCAGTCGGCGTGGATGTGGCCCGTCAGGCAGAGGAGGACGGGATTCGCGTCGCAGAAGCTGCGGAGAGCCGGCGAGCCAGAGGTCCCGAACTGGTTGACCCGGTCGTGGATGCCATGGGCGGGGGTGTGGGTTACGATCACGTCGGGTTTCACGGCCTTGAAAAACTGGTGCATCTCGTTGTGCCGGTCCTCGACCCCGACCCCCGCGCGGTAACGGACGACATAGCGTTCCGGGATGCCGGGTGTCCAGATCTCGGCGCCCCCGTAACCGGCGAACGTGAGTCCCTGGACCTCGCGCCGATGCAGGTGGAGGTCTCGCCCGTGAAGGGCCGTGTACTTCAGGTCCATGTCGTAGTTTCCGGGAATCGAGAAGATGACGGCGTTTGGCTTCCCCGCGAAGATATTCTCCAGCACCCTGTACTTCTGCTGGAGGACCCGTCGGGCGCGGATCGTGTACTGCTGGTATTTCGTTCCCTTCTCCTCGATTTCGTCATCGAGATGCGGAGTCGCAAGGAGCTCGTCCACGAAGTCCTCGATCCGCATGTGTTCCCGGTTCATCCGCAGCCTCAGGCCGTGGAAGTACGACTGGAGCTCGTGATAATTGATGGCCGTGCTCATGTGGTAGAAAGGGATATCGATCAGGTCCCCGGAGATAACGTACACATCGGCCACCGTCTCCGAGAGCAGGGTTTTTACCCGCTCGAAGGCACCGTGAACGTCGGCGGCGTAGATGATCTTCATGTCTCCCGATCCTCAATGGCCGGGTGCGCCGGGACACGAAGGCGAACCGGCCATTCCCGTCTCACGGCATGGTGTTGCCGGAGAGCTTCGTTTTGCATCAGAGGTTGCCGTTTCAAACTTTCTCTATAGATTAACATCTCCCGGCATGATTATCTTGTCAAGGAGTCCTCGGGGTTGATTTCCGGCCGGGGTTCCGGTAGGTAGGTGGTTCCCTGCCGGGACGGGAAGTCGATATGATCGGAATTTCAAAACTCTACTGCGGCGCCGTGGAGGCCGCCGACGTTCTCCGCTACAACCGGGAGTCGAAGCGGCTGCCGTCGCACCTGCTCCAGTTCTCCGCCGACAAGCGGCCGGTGGTGGTCTGGAACATGACCCGGCGGTGCAACCTGAAGTGCATCCACTGCTACTCCAGCTCCCGCAATATCCCCTACCGGGACGAGCTGACGACGGAGGAGGGGAAGGCGCTGATCGCCGACCTGGCGTCCTTCGGGTCCCCGGTGATCCTCTTCTCCGGCGGCGAGCCCCTGATCCGCAAGGACCTGCCGGAGCTGGCGCAGTTTGCCGTGGACCGGGGCATGCGGGCCGTCATCTCCACCAACGGCACCCTGCTCACGCCGGAGCGCATCCGCACGTTCCGGGCGATCGGCCTGTCCTATATCGGGGTGAGTCTTGACGGCCTGAAAGAGACCCACGACTTCTTCCGGGGCGTTCCCGGAACCTTCGAGCGGACGATC
>CAZXMK010000298.1:0-3664 GCA_964641935.1 uncultured Syntrophaceae bacterium | reverse complement strand
TACTCCTGTGTACGCCGCACCGACGAGAACCGCGACGCAACGAAGCATCCGGCCCTTTTCCGAGGCCTCCCCCCATAGGAGGAATGACATGCATCTCCCCCTCTACCAGATCGACGCCTTCACCAACCGCCTCTTCGCCGGCAATCCGGCGGCGGTCTGTCCGCTGGATGAATGGCCCACGGATCCGGTCCTCCAGTCCATCGCCGCAGAGAACAATCTCTCCGAGACGGCTTTTTTCAGCGGCCGGGACGGCACGTATCGCCTGCGATGGTTCACCCCCGCCGCGGAGATCGACCTGTGCGGCCATGCGACCCTGGCATCGGCCTACGTCATCTTCCGCTACCTCGAACCCGCCTTGAGCCGCGCGGAATTCGATACCCGAAGCGGGGTTCTGGCCGTGGAAAAGCAGGGAGACCTCCTGGCCATGGACTTTCCCTCCCGGCCGGCGGATCCCTGTCCCCTGCCGGAAGCCCTGGCAGCAGGCCTGGGCGTTGCACCCCCGGCTGTTTTCCGATCCCGGGACTACCTGGCGATCCTGGACAGCGAGGAAGCGGTCAGGAGACTCCGGCCCCGGATGGACGAGCTGGTCAAGCTCGATTGTACGGGCATCATCGCGACGGCGCCGGGAAGGAAATCCGACTTTGTATCCCGGTTCTTCGCTCCCCGGGTGGGCGTGCCGGAAGATCCCGTCACGGGATCCTCCCACTGCACCCTGATTCCCTACTGGTCGGAGCGGCTGGGAAAAAAGGATCTGCATTCCATCCAGGTGTCTCCCCGGGGCGGGGAACTCTTCTGCACCGACCTGGGCGACCGCGTCCGGATCGCCGGCCGGGCCGTGACATATCTCGAAGGAATCATTCGGACCGATTGACGGGATGGGGGCCATGTTCCGCCGCGGCCGATCATCACGGAAACGGACGGTTTCGTTCACCAGGAAGGCCGGCAAAGAGACGATCTCGGCCGGCAAGGAGGGAATCAGGCATTCATGGAAACAATCAGGGTTCTCGGCATTCACTCCAGTCCCGTAAAGAACGGGAATACCGCCTCGCTGACGGAATATGCCCTCCAGATCGCGGCAAAGGATACCGGCGTGACGACGGAAATGATCGCCCTGGCGGGTCTCGCCATCGACGACTGCAACCACTGCAACTGGTGCATGCGCAAGCAGACGCCGGAGAAGCTCTGCAACATCGAGGACGACGCTTCGGACATCCTGCAGAAGATCCGGGACTGCGACGTCCTTGTCCTGGCCACGCCTGTCTATTTCACCCGTCTCTCCGGCCGGATGGCCTGTCTCGTGGACCGGACGCGGTGTTTCACATTCGGCCGCCAGGGCCACACGGCCCTCCGGGACAAGGTCGGCGTGGCCATCGCGGTGGGCTGGCTCCGGAACTTCGGCGTCGAGTCCACCCTCCAGAGCCTCCACAACGCCTTTCTCCTCCATGAAATGTGGACGCCGGCGGTCCACCATGCGGGCGTCTCCTGCGGGATCGGCGCGGTGGCGGGCAAGCTGAACGACGACGGTGCGTTCTCCGACCGGAAGAGGGCAGTCATGGACGATACCTGGGCCCTCTCGGCAACGCAGCAGGTCATGAAGAAGGCCGTACAGACCGCCCGGAGGCTCAAGGGAACGGTCTCGTAGCCCGGTGCTTTCCAGCCCGGTGAGGCGGCCCATGAGGATGATGCGGAACGGTATAAATATTCATGCAATCAGGAGGAATGGTTATGAAAAAGACGGGGACGCCCTGCAGAGGGTGTGCGGAAAGAGCGGTGAGCAGGGGATTCGGGGGACGCAGCGTCACCATCATCCTGGCATGGATGTTCCTGGCCTTGTTCTGCGGCGAGGCGGCCGCGGAGGGATTCGTCGCATTCCAGTCCTTCAATTACCCGGATCATTACATCCGGCACCGTTCGTTCCTGGGGGAGATCACCTCCATCGTGTCCCACCTGGACAACGCCGATTCGTCGTTCCGGGTGGTTCCCGGGCTGGCCGGCGGAAACTCCGTGTCCTTCGAGTCCAGGAACTATCCCGGCTACTACCTCCGCCACCAGGGTTTCCGCATCAAGCTCCACCGGCCCGACGGAAGCGATCTCTTCCGGAAGGACGCCTCCTTCTGGGTCATTCCCGGACTGGCCGACCCTTCCTGGAGTTCCTTCGAATCGGTCAATTATGCCGGGCACTACATCCGGCACCGGAACTTTCATCTCTACATCGAACAGGGTAGCGGGGACCTGTATCGCCGGGACTGCACGTTCCGGAAAGTCGGCCGTGACGGCGAGGCCGCAACCGTGAGCCCCATCGTACCGCCCCGCATGGACAGCGGATTCGTCGCCCTCCAGTCCCACAACTACCAAAATCACTACATCCGCCACCGGTCCTTCCTGGGTGAGATTACTCCGGTCAGCTCGGGCCTGGATGTCGCCGATTCGTCCTTTCGCATGGTTCCCGGGCTGGCCGGCGGAAACTCCGTGTCCTTCGAGTCCAGGAACTATCCCGGCTACTACCTCCGCCACCAGGGCTTCCGCATCAAGCTCCACCGGCCCGACGGCAGCGATCTCTTCCGAAAGGACGCCTCCTTCCGCGTCATCCCCGGTCTCGCCGATCCATCCTGGAGCTCCTTCGAGTCCGTAAACTACCCCGGCTACCACCTGCGGCACCGAAACTTCCATCTCTACATCGAGCAGGGAAGCGGCGACCTGTACCGTCGGGACTGCACGTTCCGGACAGTAGAGAGGTGAAAATTACGGAAGGGTTTGCCCGTGAAAATCCATTACCTGCAACACGTTCCCTTTGAAGGCCCTGCAGCGATTCAAGCCTGGGCGGAATCCCGCGGCCATCAACTCTCGGCGACCCGCTTGTTCGAGGACGGCGGGCTCCCGCACATGAACGATTTCGATCGGCTGGTGGTCATGGGCGGCCCCATGAACGTCTACGAAGAGGATCTTTATCCCTGGCTGGCCCGGGAGAAGCGATTTATCGGCGAGGCCGTGGCGGCGGGGAAGACCGTGATCGGCATCTGCCTCGGCGCACAGCTCATCGCCGATGTCCTCGGTGGCAGGGTCCGCCGGAACCCGGACAGGGAGATCGGCTGGTACCCCATCGAATGGACGGAACCGGCCCGGCGGTCCGCCGTCTTCGGGCTCCTGCCGATGCGGCTTGACGCTTTCCACTGGCACGGCGACACATTCGATATTCCACCGGGAGCCTTACACCTGGCCCGCAGCGCGGCCTGCGAGAACCAGGCCTTCCTTTACGACGGCCGCGTCCTGGGGCTCCAGTTCCACCTGGAATCGACACCGGAGAGCGTTCGGCTCCTCGTGGAGAACTGCCGGGATGAACTCGTTACGGCCACCTGGATTCAGAATGAAGGGGAGATTCTGTCGCCCGACGCGGATCGGTTCCGCGGGATCAACGAGGCGATATTCGGCATTCTTGACTGTTTGCCGGGTTGAATAAGCGCATGCAGACGGAAGCCGGCCTTCCCTGACACAGGCGGGATCCTGCATTTCCCGTCCATCCGCCGGCCCCCTCCGGAGACTGGAATGAGAATAATCCTTGCATTATCGCCGGATCGGGGATACAAGCCGCCGCAATCCATGCGAACCATGCGGTTCGTAAATCAACCACGCAAAGGAATTTGCAGAGCTTCATCGAGCTGAGAGT
>CAZXMK010000297.1:0-3674 GCA_964641935.1 uncultured Syntrophaceae bacterium | reverse complement strand
CGGGGTATGTCCCCGCATGGTTCCTGATCGTCATTCCGCCGGTCATGGCGGCCGTTGTCATGGGGATCGTCGCCGGGGCCGGTGACAAAATATCCCGCACGTTCCATGGGGGACCGAAGGCGGCCTGGAGCGCCGGGGAGCGGTCGGCCGGGGATCTGGAGAAAATCCGGTTCAGCAAGAGGCAGGGGCGTTTCGAAGAGGCCCTTTTGCTCATCAATGAGTTCCTGAAGCAGTTTCCCAACAACCCGGAGGCCCTGTTTCTGAAGGCGCAGATTCTTCACGAGGGATTCGGCCATGACGAATCCGCAAGAAAGTGTCTCCAGGCTATCCTGACGGAGGTTCCCGCCTCCGAGCCCCTGCACCGGTGGGCCAACCGCTACCATGAAGACATAACCGGGGCTGGACTCCAAGAAAAAGATCCATCCTCGTGATCGCGGTCACAGCCGTTTTCCCCGGGGGGAGGCAGGCTTCCCGCAAGGCCACGCCGCCCGGGTGAGGCGATGGAAGCGTCGGATCGAACACGGTAAATCCCCAAAGTGCATGGAAGTGGGCAAAAATATATTGAAATAAAAGAATCACTTCCCTATTCTCTACCTACAAAATAACTGTGTTTGTTGAGATGCTATGCATAAGAGGCGTGTCCAAGGGGGTGCCGGGCAGGTCATGAATGCCGCGATTCCGTTGCACGTCGACCTCGCGAAGAGACTGCAGGTCCATCGCGGGAGATTTCCCGCCTTTCGCCACCGTTTCAAGTTTCCAGGATGAACGCAGGAGAGAGCCGATGAGGCTCTCCGCCAGGCGTCCCAGCCATGATGATCCGTTGCCCTCCCCGCAATTCGGGAAGTGAAGGCGCAGGGCGCGGCGAAGGATATCAGCCGGCAGCAGAAGGGCATTGAAAACGCTGTTCCACGTAGACGAAGAAAGGAGACATCATGCATCATAGAAGAATGTTTCAGTTCCTGCTGGTCATGCTCGTGCTGGTCTTCCTGTCAGCGTGTGCCACCCAGAAAGCCAGCCAGGGTGTCACGGCGGTCGATCTCAATCCCAAATTGCAGTCCAATCAGCTTGTTCAGAAAGTGGACGCCTTCGAGGTGATTTTCGATTCTTCGTGGACGATGAACGACGGGATTGCGGGTGGAACGAAGATGAGCCAGGAAAAGGCCCTGCTCGATCTGTTCGACCGGACGATTCCCAACCTGAAGCTGAACGCCGCCGAGCGGGCCTTCGGGCAGTTCACGGCATTCGGTGACGCGACCTCGAAGCTGGTCTACGGCCCGACCGATTATGCGAAAGGCGGTCTCACCCAGGCTGCGGCTCCCCTCAAGGGCTATGGCTTCAGCCCGCTGGACGCCGCCCTTGACGGGGCGACGGCCGACCTGAAACCCCAGTCCGGCCAGCTGGCGGTCATCGCCTTCAGCGACGGGGAAGACATGGAGAAATTCGACCCGGTCGCGGCGGCGCAGCGGATGAAAAGTGCCTACGGCGATCGCATCTGCATCTACACCGTCCACCTGGGAGACAACGAAAACGGGCGGAAAATCATGCAGAAGGTCGCCGATGCCGGAGCGTGCGGCTTCATGGTGAAGGCCGCGGACGTTGCATCGCCGGCGGGCATGGCGGACTTCGTCGAGAAGGTCTTCCTGAAGGCCTACGTGGCTCCTCCCCCCAAGGTCGAAGAGCCGAAGCCCGTTGTCCAGGAGGTGAAGCCTCAGGCCCAGGAAGCCCCCAAGGTCGTCGAGACGGCACCGGAAGCGATCACCCTGAACATCCAGTTTGCCACGGGCAAATGGAACATCCAGAAAAAGTACCACAACGAGATCAAGCGGGTGAGCGACTACATGACCAAGTACCCGGACACGAAGGCGGTGATTGAAGGCCATACGGACAACGTCGGCAAGGCGGCCGCCAACCTGAAGCTGTCCAAGAACCGGGCGAACAGCGTGAAGAAGTACCTGGTCTCCAAGTTCAAGATCAAGGCCTCCCGCCTGGAGGCGGTCGGCTACGGCGAGGAGAAGCCCATCGCCAGCAACAAGACGAAGGAAGGCAGGCAGAAGAACCGGCGCGTCACGGCCGTGTTCAGCAAGATGTAATGAATGATCCGTTGATCCTGAGAAAAGTCCCTCGACAAAGGTGTCCTGGGACTTTTTTCATCGATGGGGCCGGGCCGCTCCGCCATGGGGCCGGGGGCCGGATGATTGTTCCGGTCTCCCGGCCTGGCGCGGCAGCGGACCACCGGCCTTCCGCCGCCGGCACCAACCGGAGAAGGAGGACGTCTTGTTCGAAGGAAAGGTCATTCCAGGATATCGGCATCAGCCGGGATTTCACTGTGCCTCCAGCGCCATCCGCAACGTCCTGGCGTTCCACGGAATCCGGATCAGCGAGCCCGCCGTGATCGGCCTGGGACGGGGGCCCGGCTTCTCCTACCACGTCATCGATCATCGCCCGTCCCGTCTCGTCCACATGCGCAACCTCGACCTGGAGGACAACTTCTTTCGAACCGTGGGGATTGCCTTCCGGTGGCGGGAGACGGAGGACGCCGCGGAGGCGACGGCCCACGCGAAGGCATCGGTGGACCGGGGTCTGCCGGTCCTGATCCAGACCGACATCATTCATCTTCCCTACTTCAACACCGATCAGCACTTTCCCGGCCATGCCGTCGTCATCTGCGGCTACAGCGAGGACAAGCAGGAATTCTACGTCTCCGACACCCTCCACCCGGAGGCCCTGGCCGTGTCCATCCCGGACATGGAGCGGGCGCGGACATCCGTCTTCCCGCCCTTCGCCCTGAGGAACCGGGCCTTCGTGCTCGAGGATCCGTCCGCGTTCCGCGTGGACGAGGCCGTCGTGCGGGGGGCCGTACGCCGCTGGGCGGAGGAGAACCTGAACGGCATCCCCGGTTTTCCCTGGCCCTACGGCGTTCGTTCGCTGGAGGACCTGATCGGGGATCTGCCCAACTGGAAGGAGGCGGCGGACTGGCAGTGGTCGGCGCGCTTCACCTACCAGATCATCGAGCGGCGCGGGACGGGGGGCGCCGGCTTCCGCACCCTCTACCGGCAGTTCCTGGAGGAAAGCGAGGAAAGATACCCGAGCCTCCGGGAATACCGGCTCTCGCAGGATCTGGCGGGCATCGAGGCCCTCTATCACGACATGGCCAAGGGTTTCCGGGCGGTCAGCGACGGGGAGAGCCCGGATTTCTCACCGGTCCGGCCCGTCCTGGAACGTCTTCTGGAGCGGGAGAACGCGCTGTATCGGAAGATCCTGATCTCCCTGTGAGGGGCTTGCACCGGAGACGGGGTTCCGGCATCGAATCCCGGAAGCCGGCGCGGACGCACGGGGCATGATGCAGCCGCAGGCGCGGCCCATGTAATTCATTGACACCCGGGAATGTTCTTCGTATATTGACCCCGAGTCAACAGGCTCATATCCGCTGTGTAATCAACGTTGTCTTTTCTTCACGGTCCCGAACGTCAGCAGGTTGCAGGTATCGTCGTTCCGCAGGGTTGTTCACACGTGCCCGGATGCCGGATTTCCGGAACCGCGAGCCATGATGCGCACCGGCCGGTTCATCGCCGGGCGAAGCAGGGATGCACGACCGCTCATTGAACCGCTTCTTGAGAAAAGGGGGGAGAGACATGTCGGACAGTCTGGATGTGATCATCGTCGACGATGACCCG
>CAZXMK010000296.1:0-3691 GCA_964641935.1 uncultured Syntrophaceae bacterium | reverse complement strand
GCCCTTCGAGCAGCGCACGCGACCGCCAGGCGCCGGCCCCGTCCCGGCGGGCTCCTCCCGCCGGCAGATCTCCATAACGTCGGGACAGCGGCCGGAGAAGCGGCATCCCGCCGGAAGCTCGTCGAGGGAGGGCACCGTGCCGGCGATGGCGGGAAGGCGTCCCCCCTCCGCGCCACGCCCCCGGGGGACCGAGGCGAGGAGGCCCACCGTATAAGGGTGGTGCGGATAGGCAAACACGTCCCCTGCGGGGCCGTATTCGACGACGATCCCGGCGTACATGACCGCCACGAACTGGGCCGCCTCTGCGACGACCCCCAGGTCGTGGGTGACGAGCAGCACCGAAGTTCCCGTCTCCGCCTTGAGTCTCCCGATGAGGTCCAGGATCTGGGCCTGGATCGTCACGTCCAAGGCGGTGGTGGGCTCATCGGCCAGCATCAGCCGGGGCTTCAGGCACAGGGCCATGGCGATCATGACCCGCTGGCGGAGTCCCCCGCTGAGCTGGTGCGGATAATCGCGGATGCGTGTCTCCGGGGACGGGATTCCGACCAGCCGGAACACTTCCACGACCCGCTCCAGGGCCTTCCGCCGCGGCAGCCCCTCGTGGATCTCCAGGACTTCCGCCACCTGGTCTCCCACGCGGAAGACGGGATTGAGGGAGGTCATGGGCTCCTGGAAGATCATGGAGATCTCCCGGCCCCGGATGCGCCGCATCTCCTCCTCCGGGAGGATCAGGAGATCACGGCCCCCGAAGACGATGCGACCCGCGGCGATCCGCCCCGGCGGCGGCACCAGGCGGAGGATCGAGAGAGCCAGGACGGTCTTCCCGCACCCGGATTCGCCGACGATGCCCACGGTCTCTCCGGGACGGACGGATAAATCGACGCCGTCCACCGCCCGGACGGTCCCCCGGGCTGTCTCGAAATGGGTGGCGAGGTTCTCGATCTGCAGGATGTTCTCTCCGGCGGAATTCACGCGGGAGCGCTCCAGCGCTTCAGGACCTCGACCATCAGGCGGACGCCGACTCCCGAGGCGCCCTTGGGTGTCCAGGGCCGGTCCTTCTTCAGCCAGGAAGCCCCGGCGATGTCCAGGTGCGCCCAGGGTCCCTCGCCGGCGAACTGTTTCAGGAAGAGGGCCGCCGTGATGGCCCCGCCGCTGCGCCCGCCGGTGTTCTTCCAGTCTGCTATGTCGCTCTTGATCAGCTCCACGTACTCCTCCCAGAGGGGCATCTCCCAGACCAGGTCCCCCGTCTCCGCCGCGGCGGCCCGGATCCGGGCGTTCAGGTCCGCGTCGGTTCCGAAGAGGCCCGTCCCGAGATCCCCCAGGGCGACAACACAGGCCCCCGTCAGTGTGGCCATATCGATGATCGCCGACGGACGATAGCGCTTCCGGGCGTAGGACAGGGCATCCGCCAGGATCAGCCGGCCCTCCGCGTCGGTGCTCATGATCTCCACGGTCTGGCCCGAATGGGTGGTGAGCACGTCTCCGGGCCGGTAGGCCTTCCCGTCTGGCAGGTTCTCCACCGCCGGCACCAGGCCGACCACGTTCAACGGCAGGCCGATGTCCGCCGCTGCCTGCATCACCCCGAGAACGGCGGCCCCCCCGGCCATGTCGTCCTTCATCTCGCCCATGTTTTCCGCGGGCTTGAGGGAGATGCCGCCGCTGTCGAAGGTGATGCCCTTGCCCACCAGGACCACCGGGGCCGCCCCTCTCTTCCCTCCCCGGTGCTCGACGGCAATCAGCCGGGGCGGCTGGGCGCTGCCCCGGGCCACCCCCAGGAGGGCGTTCATGCCCAGCTTCCGCAGTTCCGGCTCACCGAAGACGTTCACCGCGAGTTTGCGGCCGGCAGCCATTTTCTTCGCTTCCTTCGCCATCCGGTCGGGGGTCATCTCGTTTCCCGGCGCGGAGACGAGGTCCCGCACGAAGCAGACGGCCCGGGAGACCGCCTCCGCCTCGGCGGCCGCTTTCCGGATGGCCTTCCCGCGCGCTCCGTCGGCCTCCACGATCGTGAAGGACCCGAGTTCCCGGAACTCCGCCCGGTCGACGGTCTTGTAGGGCAGGTAGCGGTACATCCCGAGGAGCACTCCCTCGACCGCCGCCGCGGCGATCCGCTCCGGCTTTTCCTCCGGCAGACCGATGTCCGCGGAGACGGCGAGGTCCTTCGCGTCCAGCCGCCGGGCCTCCCGGGCAGCCGCGGCAAAGGCGCCCCGGATGCGGTCGAGGGTGACCTCGTTCCGCTTCCCGAGGCCGACCAGGATCAGCCGTCGGGCCCGCAGGGCCTTCCCGGGATAGAGAAGCGCCGTTGCGTGGAGCTTGCCCTTGAAATCACCGGCTTTCAGCAGTTCCGTGACGAGCCCCCCGGATGCCCCGTCGAGGAGAGCCGCGGAGCCGGCGGGCCCCTCGCCTTCGAACAGGAACAACGCCGCGGCGGGCGTTACGAACCGATCGAGATTTCCTTTTTTCACATCGATTTTCATGCGGATCTCCTGGATGGACGGGATGAAAACGGAGGAACTCTAACACAGGCGTCGAAAATGTCAACGCCGGGCGACCCTTCCGTCCGGCCGATCGTACCGAAGGAACAGGCGGTCAATATTGCCTTGCCGGATCGGTCCGTTGTGGTATCCTCCCCGCGTCCCGCACCGAAAGAAGCGGGAGGCCGGCCGGGCATCCGATCGGGAAACAGGGCGACGGATTTGAAATCCGTTCCCAAATGCCGTAAAAGAGGACTGGCTTGAACCCGGGAACGGGCACGGATTCCCGTCTGTTCCCATTCCCGGGCATCACGGACAATGGTAACCCCATGAGCAGACTCACCCTCGATGAATGGCTGTCGCGCCTGGAGAAGAACCGGCGCTTCATGGAGAACGTCTCGGCCCTGAAGCGGATCCCCGCCCGGGAGGCCCGGTACGTCGACTACCCCGGTTGGGTCCACCCCCGCCTCCGGTCCGTTCTGGAGGCCCGGGGCATGCGGCGCCTCTGGAGCCACCAGGGCCAGGCGGTCGACCTGGTGCGCCAGGGGAAAGACATCGTCCTGGTGACCCCCACGGCGAGCGGCAAGACCCTCTGCTACAACCTGCCGGTCCTCCAGCGGATTCTCGAGGAGCCGGAAACCCGGGCACTCTACATGTTTCCCACGAAGGCCCTCGCCCAGGACCAGATGCACGAGGTCCACGGCCTGATCACGGACCTCCGGGAGGACATCCGCACCTTCACCTACGACGGGGACACCCCCGACGACGCCCGGCAGGCAATCCGCCGACAGGGCCACGTGGTGGTGACGAATCCCGACATGCTCCACGCGGGCATCCTGCCGCACCACACGAAGTGGCAGAAGCTCTTCATGAACCTCCGGTTCGTCGTCATCGACGAGCTTCACGTCTACCGGGGCATCTTCGGCTCCCACCTGGCCAACGTGATCCGCCGCCTCGTCCGCATCTGCCGGTTCTACGGCGCGGACCCGGTGTTCATCTTCTGCTCCGCCACGGTGGCCAATCCGCGGGAGCACGCCGAGGCGGTCCTGGAGCGGCCGGTGGCCCTCCTCGACGAGAGCGGCGCCCCCGCCGCGGCCAAGACCTTCATCCTCTACAACCCGCCCATCGTGAACCGGGAGCTGGGCATCCGCCAGTCGGCGATGACGCCGGCCCGGCAGCTGGCGGGGAGCCTCGTGGAGGAGCGGATCCAGACGATCGTA
>CAZXMK010000295.1:0-3691 GCA_964641935.1 uncultured Syntrophaceae bacterium | reverse complement strand
CATGAGCAGCTCCGCGATGAACTGCGTCACCACCCGGGAGCTGCCCTCCTTGGCCGTGTCGAGGGAGTCGAGGCGCGGTCCCACCCAGTTGAAGGGGCGGAACAGGGTGAACTCCAGGTGCCCCCGGGTGCCGTAGGCGTAGATGACCCGGTCCAGGAGCTGCTTGCAGCACGAGTAGATCCAGCGCTCCTTCCGGATGGGCCCCACCGTCAGAAAGCTGTCGTCCTCGCTGAACTCCGGGTCCGCGCAGGCACCGTAGACCTCCGAGGTGGACGGAAACACGACCCGCTTGTGGTACTTGACGCACTGCTTGACGATGTTGAGGTTCATCTCGAAGTCGAGCTGGTAGACGCCGATGGGGTCCTCCACGTAGAGCTTCGGTGTGGCGATGGCCACCAGCGGCATGACGACGTCGCATTTCTTGACGTGATATTCGATCCACTCGCGGTTGATGGCGATGTCGCCCTCGAGGAACTGGAACCGCGGGTTGTTGAGGGCGCGGCCGAGCCGGTCTTCCGCCAGGTCCATGCCGTAGACCAGCCAGTCCGTCTCGTCCAGGATCTTGTTGGTCAGGTGGTGACCGATGAAGCCGTTGACGCCCAGAATCAGGATTTTCTTCGCACCCATGGAATCACCTTGTTTTCATGAAATAACATCGCGAAACATCAGCGAATCTTGAAGACCGGCTTCTTACGCTGTTTTGACCGCCTTGGCAACCCTTTTCGAATGGTAGTTCGAATGCGGCGAAATCGGCGTCTTCTACACGCGCTGGGCCTTCCTCTGCTTCTTCTGCTCGTACATGAGCGTATCCGCCCGGGTCATCAGTTCGTCGAGATTGGTGGATTCCTGCGGATCGCACCGCACCATGCCGATGCTGATGGAGATTTTGTAATCCCGGCCCTCGCGGGCGTTGTGAACGCGGAGGCAGTCCTCGAAGCGGCCGGTGATGGAGTCGGCGTTCTGCATGGACGCCCCCAGCGCCAGGACCACGAACTCATCCCCTCCCACGCGGGCGATGATGTCGGATTCCCGGAAGGCTTCCTTCAGGACCGAGGCTGCCTCGACGATCGCCTCGTCGCCTTTCTTGTGGCCCAGGTTGTCGTTGATCCACTTGAGGCCGTCCATGTCGGCGAAGAGGAGCACGACCTCCATCCGGTTCCGGGCGGCGATCCTCATCTGCTTCTCCGCCAGCGCCACGAAGCCGCGCCGGTTGAACAGGCCCGTCATCGCATCGGAAACGGACTGCCGGTGCAGCTCCTCCTCGAAGCGCTTCCGCTCCGAGATGTCGCGGACGATCCCGCTGAATCCGACGGTCTTCCCCGCCGGATCCTTCCGCAGGTTCACGGAGGTCTCCGCATGCACCACGACGCCGTCCTTCCGGACCAGGCGGCATTCGAATAGGCTGAGGCCGACGCCGGTCCGATAGACCTTCCCGAACGCCTCCGCGACCTCCGGAGCCGTCTCCATGTCCATGATCCGCTGATAATTCACCCCCCGCAACTCCTCAGGGGAATACTTCAGCATCGCGCAGGCCGCCGGGTTGAAGAAGGTCAGGTTTCCGCGGAGGTCCGTCTCCAGGTATCCCTCTGACATGTTTTCGAGGATTTCGCGGTACTTTTCCTCGCTCCGCTGGAGGGCTTCCTCCGCCGCCTTGCGTTCGCTGACGTCATCGCAGACGGCCACGATCTCGCCGGAGGGAAGCCTGTAGACGTAACTCTCAAGCCACAGGGACACACGGTCGTCCCGGTACAGCGACGCCCCGTTCCGCTGCGGTTTCCCGGATCTCCAGACGCGTACGAACACGTCCAGGAGGCCCATCCCCCTCAAGCCCGGGAAGACGTCCCGGACGCTCATGCCGATGACCGCCTCTTTTCGGACCCTGCCGATCCTTTCCATGGACCGGTTGAGATCGCGGACGACAAAATCCATTCCGTCGGGCAGGGCGTCATACACGACCACGCCGCTGCTCATGTTTCCGAAAAGCTCCCGGAACCGCTCCTCCTTGAACGCGATGTCCCGCCGGGATCGGCTCACCACATGAACCATCGACAGGACGACCGTGAAAAGCAGAAGAACGGCGACCGTGAGCAGGACGCCCGCCGTCCGGTAGATTCCGATCTGCCTCATCGAAGTGAAGAGAATGACGGACCAGCCGTCCTTGTTGAAGACCTTCCTCGAGACGAGGAATTCCTCCCCGTCCAGGGCAACCTCCGTCCCCTCGACGACCTCTCCGTCAAAGACGGCATCGAAGGACGGCTTTCCGAATTGCCCGGATGCGGTGAGTGCAGCCGCCGATGGTGCGGGGATCGGCCACAGGGCCTTCAGAACCCGTCCGGGGTGGCTCGACAGAAAAATGATCCCGTTTGGATCGATCAGGTAACAGTGGGAATATTTGCCGAAGAAAGACTCCGTCGTGTCGAGGTTCTTTTGCATGGCGGCGACTCCGACGATCGTTCCGCTTCGGTCCCGCACCGCCCGGCCGGCAAAAAATCCCCGCTTGCCCGATGTGATGCCGACCCCTAAATACCAGCCGCCGAGTCCTCGGATCGCATCCTGGAAATAGGGCCGGGACTGGAAAGACATCCCGACGTAACGGTCCGGGGCATGGCGGTTGGAGGAAGCGATGGTCCGTCCCTCCCGGTCCATCAGGTAGGAAACGGAGGCGTTCAGGCTGGTGTTGTACCGGTCCAGTACGGCGTTGGCCTGCTCGATATCGGCATCCTTCCCTCCGGTCAGGGCGGAAACGACCAAGGGGGAACCGGACATGGCCCCGACGGCACCCTCGATTCTTTCGCACTCGGAATTCAAGAGGACCGAGATGGTCAGGGCCGCGGCCTCGCCCTCCCGGACAATCTCGTCGCGGGCCTGTTCGCACAGGGTCTCCGTCGCGATCCAGCCGGCAAGAACAACCGTGGCCACCAGGAGCACCGACAGGACCGTCAGACGAAACGGGGTCTCCATCTGCCCTTTCTTCATGGGGAATCCTTTTCGCTCTGCAGGTTGCGGCGACGGGGAGTCCGCTCTCCGTGGAGATGCGGAATTCTTTGCCGGTCCGGTCCGGCGGTCAGCCGGCGGGCTCCCTTACCAGGCGGCCACCCTCCAAAGGATGGAAGTACTCCAGGATGGCGGCGCCCTTCATCCTGCGGCCTTCGATCTCGATCTCCAGGAGTTCCAGCCTCCCTTCCCCGGTGCTCGCGAAGACGCGTCCGCCGTCAAGCCGGAGCCGGCCGTGATCGGCCGCCGCGTCGTCGGTTCCAGGGCTCTCCGGCATCGCCCGCCAGACGATCATCTTCTGTCCTGCGGGGAGGAACGTGAAGGCCCCCGGCCAGGGGTCCGTCACGGCGCGGACCAGGTTGTAGATGCGCAGCGCCGGCCAGCTCCAGTCGATGAGGCCGTCGGCGGGCTTCCGGCCTCCGAAGTAGCTGCCCAGGGAAAGATCCATGGGGATCCGGGGGGCGGTTCCCGCCGCGATCAGCGGGAGGACTTCCGCCAGGAGCTCTGTCGCCGACCGGCACAATTTGCGGTAGAGGGTGAGCGCCGTGTCCTCGAAGGCGATCTCCACGGCCCGCTGCCCGACGATGTCGCCCGCGTCGGGTTTCGCAACCATGTGGTGGATCGTGACCCCGGTGCGGGTCTCGCCGTTGACCAGGACCCAGTTCACCGGCGCGCGGCCGCGGTAGGCCGGGAGCAG
>CAZXMK010000294.1:0-3715 GCA_964641935.1 uncultured Syntrophaceae bacterium | reverse complement strand
TCAGTCCCTCGGCACCACGTCCCTGAGCCTCGCCTCCCAGGCGGCCCAGTCGGTGTTGAAACTGTTCTAACCCAAGGGAGACCGGGGACGGCGGAGGAATTTCGCCGCCGCGCCCCGGTTTATTCAGGGAGGCGTTATGGGCCTGAAAATCGAATTGAAGCCCCACGAGAGGTTCATTCTCGGGGGGGCCGTCGTCCGAAACGGCGGTTCCCGGACGGAACTGATCATCGAGAACAATGTCCCCCTCTTGAGAGGAAAAAACATTCTCTCGGTAGAAGAAGCGGACACGCCCTGCAAGCGCATCTGTTTTGCCGTGCAGCTCATGTATGTGGGGGGCGGGGATATGAAGGAGTACCACCGGACCTACTGGGAGCTCGTCAATGAAGTGCTGAAGGCGGCCCCGAGCACGGTGGGACTGATTGACAAGATCAGCGAGCACATCCTGGGCGGGCAATACTACCAGGCTCTCAAGGCGGCCCGGGAACTGATCGACTATGAAGAGAGGTTGGTGAACCATGTACGGGAATCAAGTTAAGGCGTACCAGCAGACCCAGAAGATGGGCATGACGGGCCGCGAGATCGAGGCGCACGTCCTGACCAAGGCGGCTCTGAAGCTGCGGGAATGCCAGGACAACTGGGAAAACGGCGGCAGCAACGGGATGCTGGGAGAGGCGGTCCGTTACAACCAGAAGATCTGGAGCGTCTTCCAGGGTGAGATGATCGATCCGAACAATGCCCTGCCGGTGAAACTGCGGGAGGACATCCTGACCCTGAGCCGTTTCATCGACAAGCGGTGTTTTGACGTCCTGGCCTTTCCCAAACGCGAGAAACTCGACATCCTGATCCGGATCAACCTGAATCTGGCAGCTGGACTCAGGGGGTCCTCGAGTGACGACAGCGGCGAGGAAGCAGAGGAGGAGATCGGGTAAACAATGATTCCGCCCGTGACGGACAGTCTGGACGGCAGGGACGGAAATGTGTTCGCGATCAGCAGGGCCGGGGTCAGGAATTGACCGCCGGCTGGAGGCGCTCCAGTCTTTCCACGGCAGGGCTGTACCCGGGCCGGATGCGGAGCGCCGTTTCCCAGCTCAGTTTGGCCGCAGCGCCGATTCCCAGGCGGAGAAAACAGTCACCCCACATGACAAGGGCTCGATAGTCGTTCGGATAGTCTTTCATGTGCCGTTCGTAGAAAGAAACCGCATCAGCCACCTTACCAAAGGAAGAAAGGACCGAGGCAATCTGCAGGGACAGTCCCTGTGCCGAAGGTTCCCGTTCAATCGCTTTCCGATAGTTTTCAAGCGCCTCGTTCGGTTTGCCCCGATAGAGCAGAACGTTCCCGAGATCCCGGAAATACAGTCCATTCTCCGGATGACGGCCTGTCAGCATGGACAGCTCCCGCTCGGCCCCTTCCCAATCATTCAATCTCTGGCAGGCCACGGCTGCCCCCCGCGCGAAATCCTCATTCTCGGGTTCCGCCTGGGCCAGTTCGCGGTATAATGCGAGCGCGGCGGCATAATCCTTTTCTTCCATTTTCCGGAAAGCGGATTGAAGAAGCTGATCCCGTTCGTGCTGGAGCCTCCCGGCTTCCTGCTCTTCCAGGACCTGTCGCCGGGCGGCCTGGCTTTTCCGTTCGCGGATGTTCAGGGAACGATCCAGCATTGCGCTTGTTTCCGGTGATTCTCCATGGCGGTCGACAAAGGTCCGGCAAGCCGTGATGCAGCCAGCGAAGTCGTCCCGCTCCAGGGAGAGGCGGGCGTGTTCGAGAAGGTGCTCCCGGTCCTGTTTCTTTATTTCCCCGAGCTTCCCCATCAACGTGGCCTGGTGCGGGTATCCGTCGGGGAATCGCCCCAGGCATGCTTCGGCCTTGTCGAAACGGTTCAGGTCCAGGTACAGAGTAAACAGGGTCTCGAGAGCGGGAATCCGGCATGAATCATTGGCTGCGGCCGCTTCCAAAGCGGCGGAGGCCTTGACGAGGTCCCCCATCCGCTGGAGGCAGAGCCCACGCCTCAGGTGAAGTTTCGACTTCGCATCGCCTTCCGCCCGGATCGTATGGGCAGCAGCGGAAACCGTTGCAAATTCTTTCAGTACAGGGTGGATGAAATCGATTTTTTCCATGAGCGGAGGGCAGATGTCCCGCAATCCCGAACACAGCTCTTCGCAAAACTGGATTGTCTGGACGGCGACATCCCGGGCATTGCTCATGTCCGGCGACTGCTCCCCGATCATGATCAGATTGCGTCTGATTTTAACCGTGGCCAGACGGATCAGCCGGCTCTCGTCCAGTGCCTGCAGGACGGAAGAAAAAACGTTCAGGACTTTCCTGTTCAGGCCGTTCAACTGGTCTATCCGCTGCGGCTGCTCCTTTTCCCTTTTTTCCTGAAGCAGGGCTTTCATCTTTCCGGTCATCTGCTCCAGATTTTCAACATAGCGAAGCAGTCGGTTCAGATGCCTCCGCGACTCCTCCAACTCCAGGCTGAGGCGCTCGGGGTCCGATCCGAGAGGGATGCGTGCGTTTGCGAGAAGCTCCGCAACGGGAAATTCCTGTCGGCAATGCGTCTCCAGGACCTTGCAGAGCGGCATCCTTTCCGTACCTGAGATATGGGCGCCGCCCTCGGTGGCGTTGATGAAACGGCGCTCAGGATAGTCACGGATCTTCGTCTCGATCCCTTCCAGGAAAGCAAAGAGGGATGTGTTGGTGAGGACACGTTTTCCATAATACCCGGGGACCCAGCATGCCGTCTGCTCGTGGTCTCCGTTCTCATGCTCCGCGATCACGCTGTTTCCCTGGACTTTGACCCGCCTGCTTGCCCATACTCCGCTGATGTGGCTGGATTCACCGAAGGCCAGGTCCTGCCCGGCAAAAATGATCGGGTCGGCCCCTGCCATCAAGGCCAGATTCAGGGCGATCTGGGCCACTGTCAGGCCGTGGCCCAGAAAGGCGGGCAAGTCGCTGCCGGAAGTACATAGCAGGTTGTTCCGGTCCATGGTGACAAACAAATCCCCTTGGTATTCCCTGGGTATTTGCGGGAATATTTGAGGGCTGATCAGGAGGGGCGTGTCCGCAACGGCGAGGGAGTCCTTCATCTCCAGATAATTGGGTTCCCCGAAGTCGATGGAGCACAGGACGTCCGGACGCACATCATAGGCAAGAAGGACGCGGAGGGCTTGGGCCACCGCGATGATCAGAGCCTTACCCTGCGCCTCCCGGAGAAGGGTTATGTTTTTCTGCAGAGATGGCCCCGTTGCTACGATAATGGCAGGTCTGTTGCGAAATGCGCCGTTCAGGAGCCCCTCCGGACTCCATCCGAGAATGGTCTTCGGCAGGTTGTCCAGTTCGTTCTGGATGATCTTGCCGCCCTCCTGGATGACCGTGTTGTAGTTGACCCGGATGGCGTTTGTCTGTCGGAGACAGGTGTCGTGGAGTATGACCGTTGCGCTGTCCAGCCTGCGGGTGAAATCATCCAGGAACAGGCGTATCCGGCCGGTCAGAAGAATGCTGTTCTTTTCCTGAATGATTTGGCGAAGCGCCTGCTTTTCGGGAACGGCGAAGATGATGTTTCCATTGCGGATCTCCGCCGAGTAGTCGTGAAGGGCCAGGGCGAGGCGGAGGATGTCCGGATCCCTCTCCACGATGTACACCGTGTGGCCGGGCTCCATGGCGCTCAGGATGTGGAGCGCCCTGTAGCCAAGCCCGAGGCCGAACAGGAACGTCAGG
>CAZXMK010000293.1:0-3727 GCA_964641935.1 uncultured Syntrophaceae bacterium | reverse complement strand
AGCGGCCTTACTGCAGCCGCTACTGCTGCTCCGAGGCGATCAAGAACGCCCTGAAACTCAAGGAAGCAGACCCGGAGAAGGACATCACGATTCTCTACCGGGATATCCGGACCTTCGGCCTCAAGGAGGACTACTACAAGAAGGCCCGCGAGCTGAACGTCAAGTTCATCCGCTACGACGAGGACCGGAAGCCCGAAGTCAGGGCCGAAGGAGACAAGGTGGTGATCCGCATGCTCGATCCCATCCTTAACGAGACGGTGGAGCTGAAGACGGATCTTCTGGCACTCAGCGTCGGTACCGTTCCGAACCCGGAGAACGAGGAAATCGGAAAGATGCTGAAAGTGCCGACCAACCAGGACGGGTTCTTCCTGGAGGCCCACGTGAAACTTCGTCCGGTCGATTTCGCCACCGACGGCGTCTTCATGTGCGGCATGGCCCATGCGCCGAAGCTGAGCGAGGATTCCATCGTCCAGGCCAACGCGGCGGTCTCCCGGGCCTGCACGATCCTCACGAAGGACTTCATCGAAGCCGAGGGCAAGACGGCCTACGTCAACAAGGAGCGGTGCTCCGCTTGCGGGCTCTGCGAGGCCAACTGCCCCTTCAGAGCCATCGCCGTGGACCTCGCCGAGGGGTGCGCGGTGGTCAACAGCGTCCTCTGCAAGGGCTGCGGGGTCTGCACGGCCTCCTGCCGCATGAACGCCGTGGACCTGAACGGCTTCAACAACGAAGAGGTGCTGGCACAGATCGCCGCCATGTAGCGCGAAGCAAGGATTGAATTTCAAGAGAAACGGAGCCGATATGTCTGGACAAGAAGCGAAGGAAACCTGGGAACCGAAAATCGTGGCCATCGTCTGCAACTGGTGCACCTACGCCGGGGCCGACCTGGCCGGGATCAGCCGGATCCAGTATCCCACGAACGTTCGCATCATCCGCGTCCCCTGTACGGGGCGAATCAATCCCTTTTATGTCGTGAAGGCCCTCCAGGAAGGGGCCGACGGCGTCCTGGTTTCCGGCTGCCACCCGGGCGAATGCCACTACCTGACGGGCAACCTCTCGGCCCGCCGGAAATTCGCCACGCTGAAACGTTTCCTTTCTTACATCGGCATGGAGGGGGACCGGACGCTCTTCACCTGGGTGTCCGCCTCCGAGGGGGAGCGGTTTGCCAAGGTTATCAAGGGTGTGACGGAAAAGGTTCGCGCCCTCGGGCCGGCGGACAAGCTCGTGAAGAAGCTTTGAGCCGTTGGGAGCCATCCCGATGGGCAGGGAGCATCCCCGGGTATAGCCTGTGACGGATGCAGTCCGGCGGGGCATGGGTACCGGACGAAATATCGTATTCAACTCGAAGACGAGGACTCGAACAAAGTGGAAAACATTCAGAAAAAGCTGCGGGAAGAAGCGGGCAGGCTCCTGGAGGAAAAGAAGGTGGACGTCATTGTGGGATACGAGGCGGGAACACTGCCGGCCACGGCGACGCCCTGCTTCATTACCCTTCCGGAAGAAGCCCAGAAGCTGGTGTGGAATTCCTTCTGCACCCAGAACCTCGCCAAGTTCGTCCACGACCTGATCTCCCAGCACCGGAACGCGCAGAAAAGGGTCAAGCCGGAGGACCGGAAGAAAAAGGTCGTCGGCGTGGTGGCCCGGGGCTGCACGAGCCGGTCCATTGTCCTTTGCCTCCAGGAGAATCAGTACGATCGGGACGACGTCGTGATCCTCGGCGTGCCCTGCACGGGATACGTGGAGCGGAAGAAGCTCTCAGCGGCCATCGGCGGCGAGGAGGTCCTCGACGCAACGGTCTCCGGGGACTCCATAACCGTGAAGACCCCCGCCGGCGAGAAGAAGGTGGCCCTGAAGGACGCCCTGGCGGACTGTTGCCTCACCTGCCGCTTCAACAACCCGGTCATCTCGGACGTGATGCTGGGAGAAAATGCGGCCCCCATGGCCTCCGACCGGGAATACGATGAGGTGACGGCGTTCGAGAACCTGTCCACCGAAGAGCGCTGGGCCTACTTCACGAAGGAGATGGCCAAGTGCATCCGCTGTTACGCCTGCCGGCAGGCCTGCCCGTCCTGTTACTGTCCCGTCTGCTTCGCGGATCAGAGCCAGCCCCAATGGGTCGGCATCGGCGAGGATGCCACCGACACGCAGGTATTCCAGATCATGAGGCTCTACCACATGGTCGGCCGCTGCGTGGACTGCGGGTCCTGCGTGTCCGTCTGCCCCATGGGGGTGGACCTGCGGAAGTTCCTCAAAAAGATTGAAAAGGACGTCGTGGAGCTCTTCGATGCGAAAGTAGGGGTATCCCTGGAGGACAAACCGGCCCTGGCGGCCTACAGCGAACACGACAAGGAAGATTTTATCTTCAACCCGTAGAGAAATGAGCAAGGTAACGGCCGAATCCCCCGGTGCCGGCCGCCGACCGAAGATAGCGAGACGAACGGAGAGGACATGAAGACATTTCTCGATGAAGTGAACGAAAGAATAAACGGCGTTCCGATCCAGCGATGCTACCATTGCCGGAAGTGCACCGCCGGCTGCCCCCTGGCCTCCGTCATGGAATACAACCCCAACAAGATCATCAAGATGATCCAGCTGGGAATGAAGGATAAGGTGCTGGGCAGCTCCACCATCTGGCTGTGCGCGTCCTGCGAGACCTGCATCACCCGCTGCCCGAACGAGGTGGACATTGCCCGCATGATGGACGTGCTCCGCGAGATGGCCGTCGCCTCCGGCGTCGCAGCCCGGGAGAAAAACATCCTCCATTTCCACGAGGCCTTCCTGGGGAATATCCGTTCGAACGGCCGTATCAACGAAACGATGATGACGGTCAGCTACAAGCTCAAATCGGGAGATCTCTTCTCGGATGCCGCGATGGGGGTGAGCATGTTCATGAAAGGGAAGCTCGCCCTCATTTCTCCCAAGACAAAGGATATCCAGTCCGTGCGGGGCATCTTCGACAAGACGAAGAACGCCTGACGCAACAGTCCACCTGAAGGAGGCATGCGTTGAAAGTTCAATATTATCCGGGATGTTCCCTCCACGGGACGGCGAAGGAATATGACCAGTCTGTCAAGGCGGTCAGTCGAGCCCTCGGGATCGAGCTGAAGGAAGTGGAGGACTGGTCCTGCTGCGGGGCGACGTCGGCCCACGCCACCAATTTCAAACTGTCCGTGGCCCTTCCCGCCCGGAACCTGGCGGCTGCCGAGAAATCGGATGTCAAGGAAGTCATGGTCCCCTGCGCCGCCTGCTTCAACCGCTTCAAGTCGGCCCAGCATCATCTTGGGCATGATGCAGCCCTGAAGGCGGATGTTGAAAAGATCCTGGGACGGAAAGTCGAGGGGACGGTCTCCGTCCGCAACCCCATCGATATCCTCTGCAAGGACATCGGGCTGGATGCCCTGGAAGGCAAGGTCACCCGGAAGCTGACCGGCTTGAAGCCCGTTTCCTATTACGGCTGCCTCCTGCTGCGGCCCCCGGAAGTCTGCCAGTTCGACGACTATGAAAATCCCGTCCTCCTGGACAAGATCCTGCGGACGATGGGTGCCGACGTGCGTCCCTGGTCCTACAAGACCGACTGCTGCGGCGGCAGCCTGACCATCAGCAGGACCGACATCGTGATCAAGATGGTGGACAAGCTGGTCGCCATGGCGCGCGAGGCGGGTGCCAACTGTGTCGTGACCGCCTGCCCGGTCTGCATGGCCAACCTGGATATGAGGGCCAGCGAGAATGT
>CAZXMK010000292.1:0-3745 GCA_964641935.1 uncultured Syntrophaceae bacterium | reverse complement strand
CCCGCTTTGGCGTCCGGCGCCGGGCTGACGAATTTCCGGCCGCGGGGAACCGCGACGATGCCGTGTTTCAGATCGCTGCCGAACTCCATCGTCCGGCCGCTCATGATCGTCCCGTCTTTGGCGGTGACGCGAAAAACGGAACAGGCTTCCGTGAGAGGGGCGGACAGGGCGGCCGTCAGCAGGGCCAGTCCGCAAAAGAAAACCACCTTTGCAATGGTTCGCATGAAATCCTCCTTGAACAGTGCGATGGATCCGACCGCCGGGGGCATGGAATGCCTTTCGGCCTGCGGAATTCAGGTTCCGGTCCGGCCGCATAGGGTGATGACGAACGATGCTGATGTTCAGAACGATATGAGACCTTTTTTTCGCCTTGTCAACAGTGGACAGCCGTTCCTCGGGCACACCCCCTGCCATGGTCCCGGACGGCGATGACGGCTCCGGTGCCGGGGGGAGTTCCGGTGCCGCACAGAGCGATCTTAACCGGGGCAACAGAATGGGAGAGGCCCGGCGGTGTCCCTCAGGGACGAGGTCCCCACAGGGCGTCCCGGAGGCCCGAGAAGCGGGCGGTCCGGCGGGCGCAGGCGGCGGTGAAGACGTCCTGCCGCCCGCAGATTTCGATCCGTTCCCGGGCGCGGGTAACGGCGGTGTAGAGAAGCTCCCGCGTCAGGATCGGCGCGTCCCGGTCCGGCAGAACCAGGAGGACCCGCTCGAACTCGGATCCCTGGCTCTTGTGGACCGTCATGGCCCACACCGTCTCGTGCTCCGGAAGCCGGGACGGCGGCAGGGAGCGCAGCGATCCATCCGGGCTTCTGAAGAAGGCGCGCAGCTCGCCCCCGGCTTCCCGGTCCGGGAGGATCATGCCCACGTCTCCGTTGAAGAGGCGGAGCGTGTAATCGTTCCGGGTGATCATGACCGGACGGCCCGCGTACCAGCGCCCCTCCGGCCGGATGATCCCCCGCCGGCGGAGGACCCGCTCGACGAGATCGTTGACGGCGCTCACCCCGTACGGTCCATCCCGGAGGGCGCAGAGAATCCGGAAGCGGTCCAAAAGGGTCAGGGACGACTCCGGATCGATGGCATCCCGGAAATCCCCCGGCCATTCTCCAAGGTGCTCCTCCAGGAACCGCTGCAGGGCCTCGGGCCGGGGAAGCTCCAGCCAGCGCAGGTCGGCGAAGCGCCCGCTCCGTGCCTCATCCAGGGCGCGCCGCCCCTCTCCCGCGTTGACGGCGAGGCTGGCCGTCCGGATGCCGCTGTTCTCTCCGAATCGCCAGCTCTTCCGGAGCCCGACGATGCAGTCGCCCATGGCTTCGTCTTCTTCCCGCGGATCCGCCGGGGGAAGCTCCTCCCCGGTCAATACACTGTATCGCTCCCGGTGGCGGCGTGAATAGCCGTGATCGCGGCCGGTGTCGCAGATGTCCCCCAGGACCGCCCCCGCCTCCACGGAGGCCAGCTGGTCCCGGTCCCCCAGGAGAATCAGCCGGGTCCGGGCAGGGAGCGCCTGGACAAGCCGTGAGAAGAGGGCCAGGTCCACCATGGACGCCTCGTCCACGACCACTGCGTCCGCGGCCAGGGGATGGGCGGCGTCGTGACGGAACAGAGACGTCCCGGGAACACTTCCAAGGAGGCGATGGACCGTCGAGGCCTCGTCGGGGATGCGGGTCCTGACGGACTCGGGGCAGGGCAGTGTGCGGGCGACGCCGCGGATGGACTCCTGGAGGCGGGCCGCCGCCTTGCCCGTCGGGGCGGCCAGGGCGACGCGGAATCCCGTGCCGCTCTGCTCAAGGAGGAGCGCCAGGATCTTGGCCACGGTGTAGGTCTTTCCCGTTCCCGGCCCACCGGAGAGGACGCAGAGCCGCTTCGTCACTGCCGCGTAAGCGGCGGCTTTCTGCCAGTCCGTTTTGTCCCCGCCGGGCGGGAACAGGCGGCCCAGGCCTTCCCGGAGAAGCGCGTCGTCGATTTCCCCGGGATTGTCGGCGGCCCGGTTCCGGAGCCCCTCCGCCAGTCTCCGCTCGTAGTCCCAGTAGCGGTAGAGGTAGAGCCTCGTCCCGTCCAGGACCAGGGGTCTCCAGTCTCCGGGCCGGCCGACGGCGGGGCTTTTCCCCAGGAGATCCAGCCATCGTTCCAGGGGCGGGAAGCGGCTGCTGTCGCCGTCTTGCGCCGGTGAGACGCGGCCGGCTGCATCGGCCAGGTCCAGGCAGATGTGTCCTTCCACGCGGGCGCGGCTGGCCAGGGCCGCGGCGAGGGCGATCTCCGGCGCATCTCCGCCGCCGAGCCGCTCCGCAAGGCGGGCGAACTGGATGTCCAGCTCCGAGAATCCCTGATTGGGTTCCCCGTAAAAGGCCATGTTCATTCCCTCATTCCAGGAGGCCCCGGACCAGGGCATCCACGGTCTCCCCGGCGGGCCGTGTCCGGTACAGGCCGTAGTCCGGACCCTTCCGCGGGTCCACGCCCCGGAGAAAGACGTAGCAGACGCCGCCGAAGTGCGTCCCGTAATCGTACCCCGGTAGCCTGCGGGCCAGCCAGCGATCCAGGGCCGTAACGTAGAGGAGGTACTGGAGGACGTACAGGTCCTCCTCCATGGCCTCCGCCAGCCGTTCCGGTCCGTAGTCCTCCACCCGGCCGCCCAGAAAATTCGACTTCCAGTCCACCAGCCAGAACCGCCCCTCGGCCCGGAAGACCAGGTCCATGTAACCCTTCAGGAAGCCCCGGACGGGGTCGAACTGCAGGCGCCCGATCCGCTCCGGGACGGAAGGCGGGAGGTCGGCCGCGCCTCCCAGGATGTCCGCGAGTCGCCCCGGACTCAACGGCTTCAGGGGGAAATGGAACTCCAGCTCGGTCAGCCGGTCGCCCGGCGGGATCTGCGAAAAAGAGACACCCCCGTCCGGGCCGAAGGCAGCCGCCAGGACCTTGCCGACCGTCTCCGCAACGACGTCCCGCCACTCGGTGCCGAAGCCGTGGCGGCGAAGCGTCTCTTCGATCAGCCGGCCGCGGATTTCCGGGTCCGCCTCCGTGAAGTCCAGGTGCTCCAGGAGATCGTGGAAAAAGGTTCCCGCCCGGGCTCCCCGGGGGAAGGCGAAGATGCCCGCCGTCTCTTCCGGGGGGACAACTCCGGGAATGGAGTCGTCCCGGTCCGGCAGGTCCGGGGCGGCCTCGGCCGGGATCGTGCCGGTCTCCGAACGGTCCGCCGCGAGCCGGGAGAAGCTGGCGACCCGCCAGTCCCGGGGGATTTTGCCGTCGAAGGGCCGGACATGAAGGTGCTCCGGGGGCTCCGGGGAAGGGGCCGGAGCGGCGATCAGCGCGTCCGGCGGCAAGAGGACGGCCATGGATCCTCCGGCACGGTCGGCGATATCGTCGAGATCGGCCCTCATCGTTCCGTCGTCCAGGGACTCGAACCGTTCCGCCGCGGCCCCGCAGACGTCTTCCGGGTCATGGTCGCGAAGGTGGAGAATCCGGGCCAGCGCCGAGGTGCCGGCGTCCTTGAAAGGTCCCCAGGCGACATGGCAGCGGTGCTTCGCCCGGGTCAGGGCGACGTAGAGGAGGCGGATGTTCTCGGCCATTTCCTCCCGCATGGCCCGGGGAAGGTTGCCCGCCCGCTCCGGGTCGAGGACGAGAAGGGGCCGCCAGTCGTCGTCGGGATCGTGGTAAAGCCAGGTCTCCTGTTTCGTGAGGCGGGAGCCGCCCCACAGGAAGGGGCAGAAGACCACGGGGTACTGGAGCCCCTTGCTCTTGTGGATCGTGACGATCC
>CAZXMK010000291.1:0-3770 GCA_964641935.1 uncultured Syntrophaceae bacterium | reverse complement strand
CTAGGCCCTGTTCCGTCAGGCGCAGCATGAGCCAGGCACACTGCAGGCAGACGATCAGGAGTCCCATGCTGAAAACGGCATTTCTCGCAGCCAAATCAGGTTGCACAAAAGCAAAATAACCAGTTACAGCAGCTAGCAAGACGAAATTGTGGATCTGTGGACCGGGCTTCCCCACAAAACGCTGGAGTCCCATGAATCCTGCTATTGCCCCTGCTACCGCTGCTGGGTTGGATATACCTATTGAGATCCAGTCCGGGATGCTTCCACGTACAAAGATGAGCAAGATAGCCAGCGTCTGGAGGATGTAGTCGATGACCCAAAAGGATAAGCCTTTAAATCGACTCCGGTTCTGCTGCCAGAGGAAGACCAGGACCAGAAGGCAGACAAGGTCTGTCACCAGATGGCTCATGATGATGGTTCGGATGTCGAGGAAATTCATATAGACTCCGTTTTTCCTGCCATCAATTTATCCCGGTCGCCGGTTGGTCTTTTCAGAATCCCCTCTGCTTAGAAATCCAGAGCCGATTCCTTCCATTCCGGAAGCGTGAAATAGAACGTGGCGCCTTTGCCAACCTTGCTCTCCGCTCGAACTGTCCCCCCCTGGCGCTCGACGATCCTCTTCACCGTCGCCAGGCCGATCCCCGTCCCAGGGTACTCCTCTCTGTGGAGGCGCTGGAAGGCCCCGAAAAGTTTATTCGCGTAAGCCATATCGAATCCGACTCCGTTGTCCCGAATGAAGCACTCCATCCAGCCCTCCCGGGACACTGCCCGGAACTCAATCAGGGGATGCTCCTCAACAAAGGTGAATTTCCAGGCGTTGTCCAAGAGGTTTCCCAACGCGATTCGCAGCAGGCTGGGATCGCCCCGGACGACTACACCGTCCTGGACGATCACATCGACGGTTCGTCCAGGTTTGCTTTTTTGCAGCTCCTCCGAGGCCTCTCGGACGATTCGACTTACATCCACCGGTTCTGAACGAGGCTCCGACCGGGTCACCCGCGACAGCTTCAGCATGTCCTCAATCAGGCTTCCCATAAGCTGGGTGGACCCGCGTATCTTTTTCAAGTGAGTCCTTCCCGTCTCGTCCAAGGCATTCCCGTAATCCTCGAGTAGGACGAAACTGTACCCGTCGACACTCCGGAGAGGTGCCTGAAGATCGTGTGAGAGAGAATAACTGAAGGCCTCGAGTTCCCGGTTCACCGCCTCCAGCTGGGTCGTCCGTGCGGCGACTCGTTGTTCCAATTCCGCGTTCAGATTGGACAGAACTTCCTGCACTTGCAGGGCGTCGGTGATGTCTCGAAGGATGTGGACGAAGCCACCGGGTTCTCCACCGCCCCCCCGGATGGGGTCTATCACCACGTGGTAGGTTTTCTTTCCCACGGTCAGGTCCATCGTTTCCCGGCTGCCGCTCCATCTCGCACGGACCAGAGGACACCCTGGAAGATGCTCTTCTGTCCCGTGAAGCAGTCGGTGGCATTTTTCGCCAATCACGCTTTCCGGGTCCCGACCGATATGCAGCGCAAAGGCCCGGTTGCACTGCATGACGGTTCCCGTCCCGTCCAGCAAAACCACCGGATCGAGCATAGCATCGAAGGTGGTCTGCCAGCGTTCCACCGCCGCATGAGCAGCCTTCTCGGCCTCCCGCCGCGTCCTGACCTCCTGCTCCAACTGCTGCATTTTCTGCTCCAGCTTCCGCACCAGTCGCTCGCTGTACAACCTGTAAATCTCGCCCTCTGGCTCTGGTTGTACTGTGTCTCCGGCGTCCTCCCTGGCCGCACCGCCCGAAAGCGTGGAGACGGCCTCCAGGATGGTTTCCGGTTCGCTGGGTTTCTGCAGAAACCGGTCTGCACCGATTTTCAGAACGAGCGCCTCGTCCTGTGAACTGGTGTAGGTGGCAGTATAAGCAATGAAGGGAAGACGGCGCAATTTCTCGTCTCTGCGGATTCGGCGGCAGAGCTCGAATCCGTCCATGACAGGCATGAGAAGGTCGCTAATGACAAGGTCTATGCCGCCTCCGGCGAGCTTGTCCAGCGCTTCGACGCCATTCACCGCTGTCGTCACGGCATACCCGGCCGCCTTCAGCATCGTCTCCAGCAGGTACAAGTTGGTTCTGCTGTCATCCACAGCCAGAATGTGCATGGAACAGCTCCTCCTCTTGGCCGGTAACTGCGACCGGGCCTGTCTGGTCAAAGGGTCATCGCCCTTCTGTATATCTTGTCGATCTTAAACATCGTGTCCAGATGCTCCCCGGCCTTCCAGCATCCCGTCGCTCAGGCCGGTGAAAGCCGGCTGGTGAACGATCATCCAGTGGTACAAGGGGTAGATCTCTGCGTAGGAGGCCGGAGAGAGTTCCTTCTTTAGGACATCCACCCAGGTGTCCAGCTGTGCGGGCCAGTAGGTCAGCCGAAAGCCGTGGCTGCGATAGGCCCGGAACACCCAGATAACCGTCTCCACGAGGACCTGCGGGTCAAAGTCCCCCATCAGGGAGCTGATGAAGCGGGCGTGGTTATTATGGTTGTCCTTCATCATCTCCTGATTACCATCCCCGATGAGGTCCACCAAGTCGGGGCGCCGGTTCATGATCCGAGTCAATTCCGCCGCCATCCACTCCCGCTTCTCTTCGTACTCCCTTACGGCCTCGGCGCTTGGCCGGGACACCCTGTCCGCCGTCGTTACCAGTTCTTCTTTCGTCATGGTCACCTCTCCTTCACCCCCGTTCCAATCGGCGTCCGATGCCGTGAGGGAACGTCTCCGGGAATGCTTAGTCGCCTCTGTTCATGACCTCTCGGACCATTTCTCTCCCATCCTCCCTCCGTCGGGCGCATCATCCCGCTCGAGTCCCCTGCTTTTATCTCTGCCGCTCCTTTTTTCCTTTTTTTCCTCATACATCCGCTGGTCAGCCCTGGCCACGAGTTCGTCGAGAGACGACGGGCATTCCGGGTCGTACAGGGCGAAACCGACACTGACGGACAGCCTATATGGCCGGTCCTCCCGGCAGTTTTGCAGGTCAACCCGGCCCTGGATCCTGCCAGCCAGGAGAGAAGCGACTTCTTCCTCGGCGTCGACAGCCAGAACGGCGAACTCGTCTCCCCCCAGGCGAGCCAGAACGTCAGAGTCGCGAAACGTGTCTTTCAGGATGGAAGCCAGGTCCAGAATCGCCTGGTCCCCCGCTTCATGCCCAAGCGTGTCGTTGATCACCTTCAAGCCGTCCAGATCGGCGAAAAACAGCGTCAGTTTCCTGCGCGAACGGTCGGCGATTTTCAACTGCTGCCGTGTGAGGGAGAGGAACCCCCTGCGATTATGAAGGCCCGTCAATTCGTCGGTGATCGAGAGTGCCCTGATTTCCTCTTCCCGCCTTCGCAGGACCCGTTCCGCCCTCGCGATTCGGGCGATCGATGCAATACGGGCCAGGAATTCCCGCTTTTCGATCGGCTTCGTCACGTAACCGTCGGCCCCCCCCTCGAGGCCCTCTGCCTGGTCGTCCGACTCCTTAAGGGCACCGGAAATCAACATGACGTAGGTTCCTGCGAGATCCGGGTCGCCCTTGATCCTGCGGCAGATTTCCCGGCCGTCCGCGTCCGGCAGGACGACATCCAGGAGCACCAGATCGGGGTGCTCCGCTTTCACCTTGTCTACGGCCTCCGCCCCACTGGTTGCCTCGATCACCTCATAGGCTGCATGCTTGAGGATGCGTGCATGGGCGAACAGGAGGTGAGGGTCATCATCCACGACAAGAATCTTCAAGGAACTCTCCATAACGGTCGCATGTT
>CAZXMK010000290.1:0-3777 GCA_964641935.1 uncultured Syntrophaceae bacterium | reverse complement strand
GCGACCATCATGTCCAGGTTTGCCCGGTCGCACTGGACGGGATAGGAGTACCCCAGGATGTCCGCGTCGGAGCTGAAGCGGATCTGGCGGCGCACCAGGTCGTTGTAGGATGACAGGGACTGGCGCAGGGTGACCTTGCGCTCGAAGGCGCCGATGGTTCCCGTGTTGGCCAGATAGCACCGGGTGGGATTCTTCATCAGGATTTCATGGAAGAGCATGGCGTGCTCCAGCCGGTTCCCCGTCAGGAAGGGATCGAGGAAGATCTCCCGCTTGAATTTCCCCGCCTCTTCGGGATTGCCGCCGCTCGACTCGATCGACTCGCCGTAGAGAAACTGCATGACCGCCTGCTCGGGGGTCAGGCGGGAGAGGACGTTGGCAAGAGGGTTCCGGGTCAGGATGATGATGTTGTGGACCCGGTCCGCCCGGAGGCCGGGGCTCGCGATCTCCAGGTTGGCCCGGGTGACGATGGCCCGGCCGTTCCCCGTCTTGGAGGTGTCCCGGAAATCGGGCATATAGGGATATTTCGTGACGGCCACGTTTTCCAGGAAGGCATCCCGGGACTCGGCGGCCCGGAGGATCTCCGGCTGGCTTTCGTCGAGTCCTTCCGTCTTCACGTAGAGCCCGCCCATTTCGAAGGCCTCGTAGCCGCCGTCGGAGCGAAAGGTCCCGCCGTCATCGCCGATCATCTCGGAAGTCTCCCGGGGCAGGCGGGCAAAGGAACGGCAGAGGGTGGTGGTCTTTCCCGTGGCGGTGAGGCCGGAGACGGCGGTGACGACCTCCGTCAGTTCCGGCCGGTCCGTCTCCGGAGAGAAGACCCACAGCCTGTCCCGGCGCGCCCCGGCGTGAAGAAAGATGCCCGTCCGGTCGATGGCCTTGACGCGCCAGTTCTCGAAATGGAACACACCTTTCTTTCCCTCCCCGAGGTACATCGTGTTGCGACAGATCTTGACCTGTTCTCCCCGACGGCTGCCCATCATCAGCCGGACCGTCAGGTCTTTTTCGAGAAGCTTCCGGAACCGGTTGAGCCGGAAGGCCTCGTCGGTGAAAAAAAGAATCGTGTAGGTCGGGTCCTCGACGCGGCGCGGAGCCGGGGAGTCGTCGAAGAGAAGCTTCAGGCCGTAGGCGATCTGGGCGAAGTGCTCCGGGATCAGGAAGCGGCAGGAGACCCCGTCCCGGCCGTCGCCGACGAGAACGTCGAGAGAGACGATCCGCTCGTTCCGGAGGCACTGGACGGCCTGTTCCGCCAGGGTGTCCTCTTCTGCGCCGAAGGCGTCGTCGACGCTGTTTTTGGTATGGGGGGCCGCCCGGTTCATGGGCTCCGAATCGGAGGCCAGGGATCCGAAGGACGTACGGATCACATCCTCCTGGCGCGTGGCGATATCCTTGATCTCGGAAAGGGAGCGGCCCTCCAGGAGCCGTCCGTCCCTCCTGGCCTCCTCGACAATCCGCACAGCCGCTTTCTTGAAAATGTTCATTCCAAACCTCCAGGGTTGACAACAGCCGGCAAACTGTCCTACCGGAAGGGTCGATGAAACCGCTTTTCTCATTTCTTTCCAGGCTTCCGGTTAAACCGTCCACCCGGGCCTTTCTCCGGGAAGCCGAATCCATGCCTGGATACGGATTCCTGGACTTCGTTCATGGATACGTTTACGGCCGGTGGCCTTCCCTTTATGTCGGCATGGCAACGGGATGCCATCCCCTGGCCAGGGTCCTCGGGCCTCCCGCCCGGCTGCTCCTGGAACTTTACGAGCGAAGCGTCCGGCGTCCGGATGGCGGAATGCCGCCGGGGAAACCATGCTTTGCCGATGCATACCACGGCAAGGTGATGCCGCTGGAGGGCGCGATCCGCCTTGTTTCCGTCCAGCGGGAGGTTTGCCTGAAAGGCCTGGAGTCGGTCGTTCCCTATCCCGTGGCCCGGGATCTGATACTACGGGAGCCGGACCGGATGGTTGCCCTCGAGTGTCCCTGCCGCGCCCATCGGGCCGATCCCTGCAGACCCCTGGATGTGTGCCTCGTCGTCGGGGAGCCGTTCGCCTCGTTCGCCCGCGAGCACAACCCGCGGAAGAGCCGCTGGATTACGACGGAGGAAGCGGCGTCCATCCTGAAGGCGGAGCATGATCGCGGACATGTTCACCATGCCTTCTTCAAGGATGCCATGCTGGACCGCTTCTACGCCATCTGCAACTGCTGCTCCTGCTGCTGCGGAGCCATGAATGCCTATCGGGACGGGAGTCCCATGCTGGCTTCCTCAGGATATGTCTGCTGGATGGATGCGAGTCTCTGTATCGGCTGCGGGAACTGCGTCGGAACCTGCCCCTTCCGGTCGATCGGCCTCATCGGGGAGAAAGCCGTCGTCGATCCGCTCCTCTGCATGGGTTGCGGGATCTGTGTCGACGGCTGCCCCACCGGGGCCTTGAGTCTGGTGCGGGACATCACCCGGAGTGCCCCCCTGGAGATCCCTTGAGGCAGGCGATTCCGATGTCGGCAGTATCTGCATCCCATATTCGGCGGCCCCGGTCAAGAGGACGGGAGGGAAGAATCCTGAATGGAGCCGGTGATTCGGGGCTTCTATGGTCCTGGCCGATGTGTTAGGATGCATCCATACCGTCCAGAGAGGAGGTGAAGCCATGACGGAGGATAAGAAGCTGCCGGATGTCTGGTGGAAGTGCAGCAACTGCGGCAATACCATCCAGGTGGAAAAGCCGCCGGTGGAATGTCCGGCCTGCCGGCAGAAGTGCGAGTTTCTGAATGTGACCTGCTATCAGCCGGACTGCGGTTTCACCGGAATCGATCCCCGGCTGAAGTGATCCGGCGGGCAGACGGACGGGACAGTACAGGAACATATGCAATGAGGTGAGATGATGACCGTTGAGCACGTGGAAGGGGAAGATCGCGGGAATGTCATGCTGTACGCCCTGAGCACCTGCGGCTGGTGCAAGAAGACCAAAGCGCTGCTGGGCGAGATGAAAGTGGCTTACGATTACACGGACGTGGATCTTCTGGGCAAGGAGGAGAGGCGGGAGGCCATGGAGGAAGTGAGGAAATGGAATCCCGCCTGTTCGTTTCCGTCCCTGGTCATCAACGGGAGCCAGTGCATCGTCGGCTTCAATGAGGCCAAGATCCGGGAAAGCCTGAAAAAATGAATCCAGCGGAGATCGAAAAGGTGTATGGCCGCCTGAAGCGGGAGGCCGAGGACGCCGGGTATCGCCTGAATCCCGACGAAGCCTTTGTCCGGGATCTCGTGGCCGGACTGCTGGCGAACGAGGAACGGTATGGATACCGGGCCTGTCCGTGCCGTCTTGCCTCGGGGGTCCGGGAGGAGGATCTGGACATTGTCTGTCCCTGCGACTACCGGGATCCGGACCTGAACGACTTCGGGGCCTGCTATTGCGCCCTCTATGTGTCCGACGAGATCCTGAGCGGAGCCCGCGAGCTGGAATCGATTCCGGACCGCCGTCCGCCGGGGGGACCCGGACCCGCTTCCAGTGTTCCGGAACCGTCCGGTGGTGCGGCCCGCGGAGGTCTGGCATATCCTGTCTGGCGTTGCCGGGTCTGCGGCTACCTGTGTGCCCGGGATGAGCCTCCCGGGGTTTGCCCGATCTGCAAGGCCAGGAAGGAGCGCTTCGAGAAGTTCATGTAAAACGTTTTTCCGGTGGCGGAATCGGCAGGGCAATCCCAGTCAGGATCATTGGTACCGGATCCACGGACAACCGGCGGGAAACGAAAAAAAATACCATGCTGGCCACCTACCTGGGTGATAAGCTGAGACTCGACCAG
>CAZXMK010000289.1:0-3777 GCA_964641935.1 uncultured Syntrophaceae bacterium | reverse complement strand
ACGGTGTAGGGAACGCCGGGCGTGAGGCGCACCTTGAAGGCCCTGCTCTCGATGGACTCTTTGTTCTTCATGTGGATGCAGTTCTTTTCGGCGTCGATGATGTAGTCCGCAGCCGGGGCGCCGGTGCACAACAGGAGAGAGATTGCAGCTGCCAGCAGGAGTTGCTTTGCCAAGGGGTTCCTCCTTTCGGGATACCATAGAAATAATAATAGTTTACGCGGTATGCCGGAGCAAGAATGTAGCAGATTGACAGGTTCTGCACAAGATTGATTGTTGATTTTTGAATCAATAAAGGATGGCGGGAGGATGGAGAATGGGGACTGTGTAAGCCGCTGTTCCCGGGCCGGGGGGATGCGCGGGAACGGCTTCCCGCCGGGATTCGACGGGAAGCCGGGAAATTTCTTACTTACCCGACCATGAGCCGGATGGCGTCAACGACCGGATTCGTGAAGAGGGCCACCAGCACGGTGTAGAGGGCGAACGAACCGACCGCTTCCGTCAGGTAGATTCTGGGGAAACGCTGCTTGAGGGAAACGATGAACATTCCGCCCAGCACCAGGCACCCGAACTGGAAATACGGGAAATTGTCCTTTCCGGCGGCGGCGTATTCGGCGAATCCGAACGAGGCGGTCAGGCAGATCATGACCCCGACCAGAATGGCGACGTGCATGCTCTTTCTCATTTTACAAACCTCCTTGGAAGCTCTTCCTGTCTTTTTATGTATAAGGCATGGAAGGTTCGTGCCAGATTTGCATATGAACCGGGTAGTGTCTCTCAACCTTTTGATAATGTTTATATTTATGTTAATTCAGGCCTTCCCTTGGGCGGTGCTCGATCATGGATCGATGGTCTCCCCTTTTAACGAAACGTTCAATGTGACGCTACCTGTTTACAAGACCCCCCGGTTGTGGTAATCAGCAAACGCCCTGCAGGCCATGATGGCCGGGAAGGAGTTGTAAGCCATGATTTTCATTCCGAAAGAGGAGAAGTTTTTCGATCACTTCGAGGATCTTGCCGACAAGATCGAAGAAGGAGGACGCCTCTTCATGGAGATCGTGGAAAACTACGATCACTCCGAGGGGAAGATCTCCCGCATGAAGGAGATCGAGCACGAGGCGGACAAAATCACCCACCTGATTTACGAAAAGATGCACAAGACCTTCCTGACCCCGCTGGACCGGGAAGACATCTACGCCCTGGCCAACAAGATGGACAGCATCCTCGACCTGATCGAAGCTGCCGCGGCGAGGATGTACCTCTACAAGGTCAAGACCACCTCGCGGGAGATCCGGGAACTCGGCATCATCGTCAACAACTCCATCGCCCTGGTCAAAATGATCGTCCACGCCCTTCGCAACAAGAAGAACGCCGAGATGATCATGAAGGCCTGCGTGGAGATCAACACCCTGGAAAACGAGGGAGACTACATCCTCCGGCAGGCCATGGCCCGCCTGTTCGAGCAGGAGGGAGACGTATTCGAGCTGATCAAGTGGAAAGAGATTCTCGAGCGTGTCGAGGAGTCCATCGATACCTGCGAGGACGTTTCCAACATTGTGGAAGGCATCGTCCTGAAACATGGTTAGCGCTTCGCTGGCGATGGTGGTCTTCATCATCCTCATCGCCCTCGTCTTCGACTTCATCAACGGCTTTCACGACGCCGCGAATTCCATCTCCTGCGTCGTTTCAACAAGGGTCCTTTCCCCCCGTTACGCCGTCTACTGGGCCGCCCTGTTCAATTTCCTGGCGGCCTTCATGATCGGCGCCCCCGTCGCGAAGACCATCGGGACCGGCATCGTCAACCCCGTCATCATCAACAACACCCTGATTCTCTCCGCCCTGGGGGGGGCGATCGTCTGGAACCTCATCACCTGGTGGTTCGGTCTCCCCAGCAGCTCTTCCCATGCCTTGATCGGAGGGCTCATCGGTGCCGGCGTCGTGAAGGGAGGGGTGGCGTTCCTCGTCTGGGATGGGATCATCAAGACGGCCAGCTTCATCGTTCTGTCGCCCACGATCGGACTGGTGCTGGGGTTCGTCTACATGGCCCTGGTCCTCAATCTGACCAGAAAATTTTCCGCCTCGCAGACGGACACGGTCTTCCGGAAGCTTCAGCTCGTCTCGGCGGCGGTCCACAGCCTCGGGCACGGAATGAATGACGCCCAGAAGACCATGGGCATCATCGCCATTGTTCTCTTCAGCGGCGGCTACCTGGGGACGACCTTTCATATTCCCTTCTGGATCGTCCTGATGTGCAACTTTACGATCGCCCTGGGAACCATGGCGGGGGGCTGGAGAATTGTGAAGACCATGGGCACGCGCATCACCAAGCTGAGGCCCATCGGTGGATTCTCGGCAGAGACGGCTGCCGCATCCTCCCTGATCGGCGCCACCATCTTCGGCATCCCCGTGAGCACAACCCATACGATTACGGGGGCCATCATGGGCGTCGGCGCCACAAGGCGTCTTTCGGCGGTGCGATGGGGCGTCGCCGGAAACATCCTCTGGGCCTGGATCCTGACGATCCCGGTCTCCGCCCTGATCGCGGCGGTCCTTTTCCTGTTTCTGGACCAGATCATCTGAGAAGCCCGGGTTCTCGACGTGCCGCTTTCCCGGGCAACCGTGTAGCGACGGGGAGTCAGTCCGCTTCTTCGTCGCGCTCGCGTTTCCCGCGTAGGTAGCAGGCCGCCAGGCCAGCCACGGCGCCGAGGACGATCCCGGCGACGATGGCCTTGCGGATCCGCCGGCGGCGTCGGATCCGCCTCCTTTCGGCGCGTTCCCGGACGGCCTTTTCCAGGAACTCTTTCCAGTCGGGGATCTCCTCCCGGGGCGGCAGGCTGTAGCAGCGCCTCCAGAGCTCCAGGTAGCCCCTTTTTTCTTCCTGCCAGCGGGTGTCGTCCCACCCCAGTTCCTCCCGGCAGATCCGGCCGACCCCCTCCAGGATTTCCGCACCGCCGAAGGGCAGGAGAAGCCCGACGCGGACGCGGCGGAGCAAGAGGTCGTCCAGGTGCACCACCCCTTCCATCCGGCAGGCCCACCGCAACTCGGCCCACAGGGTGTTCGTCCCGGGAATGGTTTCCCGTTCCCCCTCCTTCGCGGCCGCTATCAGGAGGGGCGCCGCGGCCCCGTACCGGCCGACGATCCGCCGCTGCGCCTCCGCTTCGAGTCCGGAGTCCGCCAGGATGTCCATGGAGACGGGGTTCAGGGCCGGCGAATCCTCGATCGTGCCCAGGCGGCGGGCCGCGTCCTCCGGCAGCCGGGGGCGGATCGCCCGGAGGACGTCATGGGCGATCACCCGGAACGTGGTGAGCTTTCCCCCCGTCACCGTCAGGAGCCCCTCCTCCTCCCAGACGACGTGATCCCGGGACTCCTGGGAAGGATCCGCCTTGCCCGTCCCGATGACGGGGCGGACGCCGGCGAAGGAGGAAATGACGTCTTCCGGCTTCAGGTCCAGGCCGGGAAACTGCGCCTCCACGGCGGCCATGAGGTACGACGTTTCATCCGGAGAGATGGCGGGCTCTTCCTGAAGGTTCTCGAGGTGGTCCACGTCGGTCGTTCCCACGAGGGTGATCCCCTCCCAGGGGAATATGAAGACCGGCCGGCCGTCGGCGGGATGGATGAAGCAGAGGGCCTGGGCCACGGGGATTCTCCAGGAGGGAAAGATCAGGTGGCTGCCCCGAAGCGGGCGCATCCGGGGCGGGGCGTGAACCCTGGAGCGAAGAATGTCCGCCCAGGCCCCCGTGGCGTTCACGACGACCCGGGCCCGCACCTCGGCCCGGCGGT
>CAZXMK010000288.1:0-3790 GCA_964641935.1 uncultured Syntrophaceae bacterium | reverse complement strand
GGACAGCGAGACCTTCGATCTCATCGACCTGTTCCTGGAGGAGAGCCTCCGCCCGTTCCTCTCCCGGCTGGCCGCCCGCTTCGGAAGCCGGATCGCCGCCGCCGGGTGGACCGAGGGCTATTGCCCCGTCTGCGGCAAGGAGCCCAAGATCGGCGAGATCCGGCAGGAGGAGGGGTTCCGCTACCTTTTCTGCAGCCAGTGCGGGTACGAATGGAACTTCCGCCGCATCAAGTGCCCCTTCTGCGGCAACGAGGAGCACGACAGCCTTGCCTACTTCACCGTCGAGGGGGAGGAGCGCTACCGGGTCGACGTCTGCAACGTCTGCAAGCGCTACATCAAGATGGTGGACTTCCGCGAGTTGCAGAAAGAGGCCAACCTGGACGTGGAGGATATTGCGACTCTCCATTTGGACATTCTGGCCAACGAAGAGGGCTACGAGTAGCGGCTTTGGAAATTGGCCGGATGCTTCGTTGTGTCGGATCCTTCGTCGCTGCGGCGTACGCAGGGGTACGCCTCACTCCTCGTGATCCGCACGTCTCGCCTGCGGCCAATTTGCAAAGCCGCTGGGTGGTCGGCAGCAGACCCGAAATAAGGGGGCAGATTACAAATCTGCCCCCTTTCAGGTGGAGTCTCCCGTGAACGATCGGGCCATCACGAAAATCCTCGCCATCCTGGAGAAGAACCTTCCCGGCTGGGACATGCCCATCGTCTCCGCCCTCGCCGACGATCATGCCGAGCCCTTCCTCCTTTTGATTTCCACCCTCCTCAGCCTCCGCACGAAGGACGAGGTGACCGCGGAGGCCTCCGAACGCCTCTTCCGGCTGGCCGACACCCCCGCGAAGATGCTGGCCCTTCCCGAGGAGACCATTGCCCGGACCGTCTTTCCCGTCGGCTTTTACCGGACGAAGGCCCGGACGATTCACACCGTCTGCCGGGACCTGATCGACCGCTTCGGGGGGCGGGTCCCCGATACCATGGAGGACCTCCTGAGCCTCAAGGGCGTCGGCCGGAAGACCGCGAACCTGGTTCTCTCTCTGGGATATGGGATAGACGGCGTCTGCGTGGACACCCACGTCCACCGGATCTCGAACCGGCTGGGGTACGTGGCGACGAAGACGCCGGAGGAGACGGAAATGGCCCTCCGGGCGAAGCTGCCCGTCCGCTGGTGGAGCCGCTACAACACACTGATGGTGGCCTTCGGCAGGACCGTCTGCAAGCCCGTCTCGCCCCTGTGCAGCCGCTGTCCCGTAGCCCCGTTCTGCGACCGGGCCGGCGTGTCGAGAAGCCGCTGACGGCCGGAAGGCCGGCGCGGCAACGGATCCCTGGGAAAAATATGAAACGGCGGCGGCTGGCATGAACTTCTGGATCGGCCTGGTTTCCGGTGTCTTCGGCGGCATGGTGGGGATGGGCGGCGGCGTCCTGATGATCCCGCTGATGGGCCGGTTCCTGAACCTGCCGCAGCACGTCTGCCACGGGACCAGCCTCGTGGCGGTCGTCTTCACCGGGATCGCCGGCGCGGCCACCTACGCCTGCTTCGACCACGTGGACTGGACGGCGGCCCTGCTCCTGGCGGCGGGGGCGTTCTGGCCCGTCCGCGCGGGGGCCCGGCTCTGCAGGACGATGCCCGAGCGGAACCTTCGGCAGGTCTTCGGCTGGTTTCTGATCGTCGCTTCCGTGCTCCTCCTGGTCAGGCCCTGGCTTTTCACGCTGACGGCAGCCTCGGCGAGGGACTGGATCTGGGTCGCCGTTCTCCTGGCCGGCGGGGCCGCCACGGGGTTCCTGTCGGGGCTGATGGGCGTGGGCGGCGGGGCGTTCATGATCGCCTTCATGGTGCTCCTGGCGGGCTTCGAGCAGCAGCCGGCCCAGGGCAGCTCGCTCCTCGCCATGGTTCCGGTCAGTGCCATCGGGGCCTGGACCCACTGGCGCCTCGGCAGCGTCGAGAAAGCCGTTCTCCCGGGGCTCATCCCGGGAATTTTGGCCGGGACGGTGGCGGGCGGCGTAGTGGCCGCCTTCCTGCCGGAGCACATCCTCCGCGTTGTCTTCGCCGCCGTTCTCATCGTGACGGGAATCCGGTACTTTCGGAAGGCCGTTCCCTCCTGCCCGGAAGACTGAAGAATCGACCTCGGGATATGCCTGTAAAATTCACGGACTGACCGGTTACATAAAAATGGGACGCCGCTGTTGCAGGACCGGAGCGGGTTTTGAAAATTTCATTGACAGGTTCTCCGAATTTAAGATACCAAATCGCCGGTTTTAAAGGGGGGGGGAGGCCGCGCCCCTGACGGGATCGGCGGCGAAAGTATCCACAAGAGGATAATCCACGAGGGAGAAAGAGCACATGTTGGAAATCCGATGGCATGGAAGGGGGGGCCAGGGAGCGGTTACGTCCGTGGAGCTCCTGGCCATGGCGGCAATCGACGAAGGCAAGTTCGCCCAGGGCTTCCCGAGCTTCGGCCCCGAACGACGGGGGGCGCCGGTGGAGGCATTCAACCGGGTGGACACCAAACAGATCAAAATCCGATCCCGCATTTACAATCCGGATGTATCGGTGGTTCTCGACGAGAGCCAGATCGGGCCGGCCGTGGTTGCCGGGCTGAAGCCGAGCGGGACCCTGATCGTAAACACGGCAAAAAAGGCCGGCGAGGTACGGGACCTCCTGAAGAAAAAGAACGCCGGCTTCGACGGGAAGATCGCCACGGTGGACGCCACGGGGATCGCCTGGAGCGAGCTGGGTGTACCCATCACGAACACCACCATGCTGGGGGCGCTCCTGAAGGTGACGAGCGTGGTCAAGCTGGATGCCCTCAAGGAGCCCGTGGAGCACCGGTTCGGGCGGATCGCCCAGAAGAACCTGAAGGCCCTCAAGCGCGCCTACGACGAAGTCAAGCTCAGCTGATTCATTGACGGAAGAAACAATGCCCGCTTCCCCGGGGAAGCGCGACAAGCGAGGATACAATCATGAAGAAGTGGCCGGAAACATGGAAGGAATACAACACCGGAGGGATCGTTTTCGAGCCAGGCAACGCCCGTTCCTTCAAGACGGGACCCTGGCGCTCCCTGAGGCCGGTGTGGGACAACAGCAAATGCATCAAGTGCGGAGTCTGCTATATCTTCTGTCCCGAAGGATGTGTCCAGGAGGGACCCGACGGATTTTTCGCGGCTGACCTGGATTACTGCAAGGGCTGCGGCATCTGCGCCCACGAATGCTGGCCGTCCGCCATCAGCATGATCGAGGAGGGTCACGAGTCATGACGAAACCCGTTGGAATGGAAGTGGCGGTCGCCGCAGCGGAAGCGGTCGCCCTCTGCAACATCGATGTGGCCGCATGCTATCCCATCACCCCGAACACGCACATCGCCGAGCACCTGGCCGACATCGTCGCGGACGGGAGAATCGACGCCGAGTACATCACCGTCGAGTCGGAGCACTCGGCCCTGAGCGCCGTCATGGGCGCCTCCGGGGCGGGAGCGCGGACCTTCACGGCCACCAGCTCCCAGGGCCTGATGTACATGCACGAGATCCTGCCCATCACGCCGGCCATGCGGCTGCCCGTGGTCATGGGCCTCGGCAACCGGGCCGTCTCGGGCCCCATCAACATCTGGAACGACCACAGCGATGTCATCATGCAGCGCGACTCCGGGTGGCTGTCCATCTTCGCCGACAACGGCCAGGAAGCGGTGGACATGTTCATCCAGGCCTTCAAGATCGCCGAGCATCCCGACGTCCTCCTGCCCATCAACGTCAACATGGACGGGTTCCAGCTCACCCACGTGGTGGAGCCCATCGTCTT
>CAZXMK010000287.1:0-3809 GCA_964641935.1 uncultured Syntrophaceae bacterium | reverse complement strand
GGGCGCGAATCCCTTGATGGCCTTTTTGTTTTTTTCCGCAAACCGGGCCAGGAAATGCTGGGCCAGGAGCGGGATGTCCTCGCGGCGCTCCCGGAGGGGAGGAACGGCCAGGTTGACGACGTTCAGGCGGTAATAGAGGTCGTCCCGGAAGCGGCCCTGGCCGATTTCCTGGAGGAGATCCCGGTTCGTGGCGGCGATGATCCGCACGTCCACCGCGAGGACGTCGCTGCCGCCCACCCGCGTGATCTCCCGCTCCTGGAGAACCCGGAGCAGCTTTACCTGCATCCCCAGGGACATTTCGCTCACCTCGTCGAGGAACAGGCTGCCCCCGTCGGCCTGGCGGAACTTCCCCTCCTTGCGCCGGTCGGCCCCGGTGAAGGCGCCCTTTTCGTGGCCGAAGAGCTCGGACTCCAGGAGGCTTTCCGTCAGGGCGGCACAGTTGATCTTGACGAAAGGGCCGTCCTTCCGGAGGCTGTTGTAATGGATGGCGCCGGCGATCAGTTCCTTTCCCGTGCCCGATTCTCCCGTGATCAGGACCGTCGCTTCCGTGGGGGCGATCTGGACGACCGTCTCCAGGAGCCGGGTCATCGCGGCGGAGTGCCCCAGGATGTTGATGCGGTCGTAGTGTTCCTTGAGGTTTTCCCGGAGCATCCGGTTCTCTTCCGCCAGGCGCAGGTGCTCCATGGCCCTCCGGATCGTCAGTTTCAGCTCGTCGAAGTCCAGGGGCTTCGTGAGGTAGTCGTAGGCCCCCTTCTTGAGTGCCTCCACCGCGGTTTCCACCGAGGCGTAGGCCGTCATGAGGATGACCGGCAGGGCGGGGTTGAAGGCCTTGATCTCCGCCAGGGCCTCGATGCCCGAGACGCGCACCATCCGGATGTCCATCAGGATCAGGTCAAACGGTTCTTCCCGGACCGCGGCCACGGCGGTTGCTCCGTCGTCGGCCTCGGTGACGGCGTATCCCCAGCCGCCCAGGAGGGTCTTCAGCATGGTCCGGTGGGCCCGGTCGTCGTCCACGACGAGAATGTGCTCGCTCTTTTTCATGTCGTTTTCCTGTCGGGGATCCGGAACGTGACGGCGGTCCCCTTGCCCGGCTCGCTCTCCAGGCGGATGTCGCCGCCGTGGGCCTCGACGATCTTGTGGACGATGGCCAGTCCCAGGCCCGTTCCGGACGGTTTGGTCGTGTAATAGGGATCGAAGACGCGCTCCAGGTCCTCCGCCGGGATGCCCGTTCCCGTGTCCGATATCTGCACCCGCATGGTTCCGTCCGGATCGGCGGACGCCGCGGTGGCAAGGGTTCCGCCCTTTTCCATGGAGGCCAGGGCGTTCAGGTAGAGGTTGAGGAACACCTGGTGCAGCCGGTCCGGGTCCGCTTCGATGGCCGGCAGATCATCCGGAATCCGGTTTTCCACGGCGACGTTTTTCTCGCGGGCCTCCCCCGCGACGACCCGGAGCGCCCGCTCGGCCGCCTCGCCGATGGAAACGGGGACCCGCTGGAGCGTCATGGGGCGGGCGAACTCCAGGAGCTGGGTGATGACCCGGTTGAGCCGGTCCACCTCCTGGATCAGGATGTCCGCGGTGTTGCGGTCTTCCGGGATTTCCCCGTAGCGCTCCCGGAAGTACGTGGCGAATCCCTTGATGGAACTCAGGGGGTTGCGGATTTCGTGAGCAACGCCGGCGGCCAGGCTGCCCAGGGACGCCAGGCGCTGGCTCCGGGCGATTTCTTCCTTGAGCTGGCGCATCTCCGTGATGTCCCGGAACAAAAGGATCGACCCGAGCGGAGCGCCTTCTTCCGATTCCAGGGTTGTGCCCAGGGTCTCCAGGGGAAGAACGCGCCCGTCCTCCAGCGGGCACTCCAGCTCCTTCTCAATGGTTTTCCCGCCTTCCCGCAGTTCCTTCAACAGGTCAAGCAGGCACTGGGGAAGCGCGTCCCGGGCCGGTTTGCCGTCCATCCCGCCCGGAGCAAGGCTGAAGATGTCCTCGGCCGACCGGTTGCAGGCGGCAATGATGCCGTCGTTTCCGACGGCGACCAGACCGATGGGCATGTGCTCCACGAGCCGGTCCGAGAAGGCCTTGATCCGGGAGAGCGACTGCCGGGTGGATCGCCATTCCTGGACAATGAAGAGAAGCAGAAATCCGGCGCATCCCATCAGGAGAAAAAGAATGCCCTGCCCGATCGACTGGTTTCTCTGCCGCTGCCGGATGTCCTTGAGGGGGGTCGTATCCAGCCCGACGAAAACGACCAGTTGCCGGATCGACTCCGCATTCACCGGCGGAGCGATCCGGCCCGCCGGGCCGAAGAGAGAACGGCCGGTGACCGGCTTGAAGGCCCTGTAAACCTCGAAACTGTCTTCACCGCCGGGATTCGGAACCAGTCTCCAGCGGACCTGCCCGGAGCGGGCGATCTCCTTGAGATTCAGGTCGGTTCCATAGGGACGGCCCACCGACGAGGGGTCGCTGTCCGCCAGGATGGTTCCCTCCCCGCCCACGACGACCATGTAATCGACTCCCTGCTGCTCGGCAGTCTCGATCAGCAGTTTCTGCAGTTCCAGATACCCCCAGCTGTGCAGGCCCAGGCCCGTTCGGGCACCCGCCTCGTACGAGCGGATGAGGGCTTCCCCTTTCTCCAGGAGGAGCTGGTTCATGAATGCCTCGTGGCGGGTCATGTTCGTCAGCGCCATCCAACCGTACAGGGGAGCGAGAATAACGGCGGCGCCGAGGATGATCCAGGGAGAAAAACCGGCCCAGAAGGGTTTCCCGGGGGAGAGGCGGGCACGTTTTGTTTGTTTCGTCCGGGTGTTCATGATGTCCTGTTCCCAGGATGGGTAGTTAGTATCCAGTCGGATACCACGGGCGGATATTCTGTATCCACTTTTTTTCTCACCGGGGTACCAGGAAGGAGAGCGGAGAGCCAATTGTTTTTAAAAGAATTGATAATTCAATATATTATGGATTGCTTGCGGTGTTGGCACAGCCGTTGCTCTGTATCCCTGCAAAAGGAAAACGGAACCACAAAGAAAAAAAAGAAAGAGCAATATAGAAAGGAGATCCGGAAATGAAAGGCAAGAAATGGATGACGACAGTGGCGATTCTGGCTGTTGTCCTGATGGCCACCACGACTTGGGCCTACGGTCCGGGAGGAGGCAGAGGATGGGGGAGGGGCCCCTGTTACAATACGGGAGACGTCGGCGGTCCGGCGGGCCTGAACCTGACGGCGGAACAGAGCGCGAAGATCCAGTCCCTGCGATTGGCCCATCAGAAGGAAGTGCAGCCCCTCCAGGCGGCCATGTTCGCGAAGCGGGGCGAGCTCAGGACCCTCTGGCTGGAGACGACCCCGAACGAGGAGAAGATCCTGAAGGTGAACAGAGATATCGATGCCATCAAGGCCCAGTTGAATGAAAAGGCCACGAAGCACCGCCTCCAGATGCTGAATGTCCTGACGCCCGAACAGAAGGCCCAGGTCCAGGCACGCGGTCCCGGCTTTGGTCGCGGATTCGGTCCGGGAGCAGGTGCCGGATGCGACGGGTGGGGCCCCGGCCGCGGGCAGGGTCGGGGAATGGGTCCCCGAGGCTGGTAAGCAACTCCCAACCGGCGCAGAGCGCCTGACATAGAGAAAAGGGTCGGAGGATCGTGAACCTCCGGCCCTTTTTTGCGTATCCGAGGCGCGGGGGCTGCCGCGGTGGTTTCCGCCGTCGCGGAAGCGTTTCCGGAAGCGGTGTATTCGGAGCGTTAAGCCGGCAGGAAGGAAACGCTTCCCAATGCTTCCTCTGGAAACCCCCGGTCGCGCCCCCGCGGACATTGGGCGATGCCGG
>CAZXMK010000286.1:0-3819 GCA_964641935.1 uncultured Syntrophaceae bacterium | reverse complement strand
GCAGCATGACGAGCAGGCGTCTGATCTCCCGTTGGGGGAGGGAGGCCATCAGCGGGCTTTGGGAGAGGATCTTCTCGTACATAATCCATGATGAAAGAGGAACGAGATTGAGACTTGATTGTTCTGGCCGGATGTCCTGTCCGGTCAAGCCAGTTCCGCCAGGGCTTTCTGCGCTTTCTCCACCCATCCATCGGATCCGCATTCCCGGTAAATGTCGATGGCCCGGATGAGTTGATCCCTGGCACCTCGAACGTCCCCCTTCTTCCTGTGCCAGTCAGCGTAAAGGGCATGATCCTGGCCCGTGCAGAACAGCAGGCGGTTCTTACGGTCTGCTTCGACGGCCGCCAGGATCCATTGTTCCGCTTCAGGAAAATGACTTTCATCGATGTTGAGCAGGATCTCTCCGATGTATCGGCGGATCCGGCCTTCCACTGCCTTCACCCTGTTCTTTCGCGCATACCTGTAGAGGGACTCCAGATCCACATCGTTGTCCTTTTTTATGGCGTCCGATCTCGCCATCCCCGCCTTCCCCAGGTTGGAAAGGGAGGCCACGCACTGCATGCGGTCGCACAGCGAACTCGACTTTTCATACTGCTCCCTTGATCTCGAGTAATCCCCCAGTTCAAAATAGAGCTCTCCCAATGCCAATCGTCCTAATAAGTTGTAGGTGTAAACATTGATCTTTTCGCACGCCTCCACCCCCATTAGGAGGTATTTTTCGGCCTCCCCGAAGAATCCTTTCCCAAAACAGGATTCCCCGTGCTCCGTGTAGGGCATGGGTTTCGAAAAGATGTCCCCGATTTCTTCGGCCAGCCGCGCGGCCTCGAGGGTTGTCTGGTACGCCAGGTCCATTTTACCGGCATAGAAATAACCGGACCAGCCGAGGTTGCTTTTCATGATCGCGATCCCGGACGGGTTCTTGGCCGCCAGGTTGATGTCGAGTGCTCTCTGGTGAGAGACCAATGCTTTCTCAAAGTCGCAGTTCCACCCTAAGGCGACTCCGTACCACGTGCTTGCCAGAACGGTTGAAATCACGTCCTTGGCCTGTGCCGAGATGTCCAGAGCCTCCTCGAACAGCCGGAAGGCCTCGGGGTAGTTTTCCTCCACTACATAGCTGTATGTGGCAAGGATCGTGTAAAGTTGACAAAGCCTCTTCTTGTTGTCCTGCCGCACGACCGGGGCGATGATCGGGTCGATGGTCTTCTTGGCCTCCGTGAGGTGGTGCATCTGGGCCATGTACAGCCCGAGAAGCGTGCGTGCATCGATGATTTGCTTTTCCGAGGCGTCGGTCCGGGGCATTTGCTCGAGGGCCCTCACCCTCTTTTTCGCGTGGGCGACCGCATCGTAGAACAGGGCTGCCCTCTCACATTGCCTCCCTGCCCGCCTCGAATACTCGGCGCTTTTTTCATAATCCTCGCTGATGAAAAAGTGCTCGGCCAGAACGTCGTAATATTCGTTCAGGTTGTCTTTGTATAACTCCTCGATGGTGTTCCCGATCCGCTGATGAAGAGCTTTCTTCTGCCGGATCAGAATGGAGTCGTAGACGATCTCCCGGGTCAGTGCATGTTTGAAAATAAAGGTGGAATCCGGATGGACGCCCCTTTCGTAAAGCAGCTCCAGCTTTTTGAGCGTCGATAGAAAGGACAGGATTTCATTCTCGGGAAGATGGGTCAGTCTCCGGATGAGATCGTAGCTGAATTCCCTTTCGATGGCGGAGCCTGTTTTCAGCAAATCCCTGGCTCCCTCGGGCAGGTTGTCCACCCGGGCCATGATTACTTCCTGGATGGTCGAAGGGGCGGAGGCGGCCCGGATGTTCCGGGCGATCACCACGTCGCCGTTCCGGCGCTCGACGAGTTTCAGGTCGATCAGGGACTTGACGAACTCCTCGATGAAGAAGGGGGTGCCCTCCGTTTTCTCGAGGATCAGCTCTTCCAGGTTCCGGTCGATGTTCCGGGAGGCGAAGACGTGACCGATCATGTCGAGGCTCTCGCGGTGGGAGAGTCTTTTCAGAACAACAGGGTTGTGATGGGGGCGGTTCCCCCAGGTGTGGGCAAACTCCGGCCGGTATGTGAAGATGAGGAATACTCTGGATCCCGTGATGCTCTCCAGGATCTCCTTCAGGGCGTCCTCGGAACTCCTGTCCACCCAGTGAAGGTCCTCGATGGCCATGATCACGGGTCTCCGCTCGGCCCCCCGGAGGGTAATCCGCTTCAGGGCCTCCAGGGTCCTTTCCTTCCTTGCCTCCGGGCTCATGGGGATCCGGCCGATACCGCTGTCCTTCACGGAGAGAAGTTCCAGCAGGTAAGGTTTGGTTGAGGCTTCCTCGATGTCCAGTGCTCTAAGAAAACGGATCACCTTTGCCCGGATCGCTGCATCGTCGTCCATATCCTGAATGTCGAAATTGGCCCGCAGTACATCGACGACAGGATGGTAAGCCATATTCCTGCCGTAATAGATGCATTTGCCCTCCAGAAACGTCACGTCCTCGTTCGTGACGGCCTTCCGGAATTCATAGAGAAGCCTGGATTTTCCCAAGCCCGCTTCGGAAACGATGGAGACGGCTTGACCGTGCCCCTCCCGGACCTGCCGGTAGTTTCTCAGGAGAAGGTCGAGCTCCCGCTGTCTGCCGACAAAAGGCGTCAGGCCCGTCTCGGCGCTGACATCGAAGCGTGTCCTCCTCGTACTGGGCGCCAGGACCCGGTATACTCGCAGGGGTTTCTCCTTGCCCCTGATTTCCCTGTGTCCCAGGGCCTCGAAGCGGAAGTACCCTTCCGTCAGCCGGAAGGTGTCCTCCGACACACAAGTTGTCCCGGGTTCTGCGAGCTCCTCCATCCGGGCCGTCAGGTTCACGGTATCCCCAACGGCCTTGAATTCCAGCCGGAGATCGTTGCCCATGATGCCCACAACCACGGGACCCGTGTGGATGCCGATCCTCATCCTGATGGGAGGCAGGTCACATCTTTCCTTTTGGATTTTTTCCTCGTAACGAGCGATTTCCCGGTGAATGGCCATGGCGGAGCGGATCGCCCTCTGCGGTGCATATTCAAGCGCGATGGGGGCGCCGAAGAGGGCCATGATGCCGTCCCCCGTCATCTGGTTTACGGTTCCCTGATAGTCGTGGACCCGGTGAATGAGGATCTCGTAGACTTCATTCATGACGACGAATGCTTCCTCGGGGCCGAGTTGATCGACAAGGGGGGTGAAGCCTTTCATATCGCAGAACATCACCGTGATCAGCTTCTTTTCCCCTTCGATCCTGTTCCACTGGGAGAGGACTTTTTCGGTGATCCCTTCGGGGAGGTACTTCTGGAGCCTGGCGATCGTTTCGTCAAAGGAAAGGTGTCCGACGGCGGACAGGGATGGAAAGGCCAGGCTATGGCCGCAGGCGTCGCAGAAGCGGCTAGCGACCTTGTTCAGCGTGTTGCACCGGGGACAGAGTTTTTCCAAGGGAGTGCCGCACTGGCTGCAAAAGCGGGCCTCATCCACGATATCGGACTGACATTTCGGGCATTTCATGAGCCCCTCCGTCAGAACGTCTGGAAGTGCTGCGATGACAACCGTCAGGCCATGAAAGCGATTCGTTCAAAATGGATACAGGTTGCTGGAAGGCCATCGAACGCCTCTGTCAAAAGCAGTATCGCTCTTGCGGCAGATGGCAGATGGTTCAGGGGGGACGATCAGCGGCGACAGAAACGTTCTTTTTGTCTTTCGTAGACGATTTCTTTCCGTGTGTAAAGCGTCATGATTACTAGTAATTTATTAGTCTCCCGTTCAGGGCGGGTAAAATGAAGGGGGATGAGCCTGTCGGGCTGGAAGAAA
>CAZXMK010000285.1:0-3839 GCA_964641935.1 uncultured Syntrophaceae bacterium | reverse complement strand
AGACGGAGTTCGGCATCGACACCTACCAGATGTACGGCGCGACGGAGGTGGGGGACGTCGCCTACGAGTGCCGGGAAAAAAAGGGCTGGCACCTCTGCGAGGAGGTCTACGTCGAGATCGTCGATCCCGCAACGGGGAGGGCCGTTCCTCCGGGGACCCCGGGAGAGATCGTCGTCACGAGGTTCAACGACATCTTCTACCTTTTCCGCTTCGGCACCGGCGACCTCTCCCGGATCGTCGAGGAGCCCTGCCCGTGCGGCCGGACATCCTGCCGCCTCGCCGGGATCCTGGGCCGGGTGGGGGACGCCGTGAAGGTCCGGGGGCTCTTCGTCGCCCCGAGCCAGCTACAGCAGGTGGGTGCGAAATTCCCGGAGATCCGGAAGTTCCAGGTCATCGTCGGCCGCAGCGGCGACAAGGACAGACTGGACGTCCGCATCGACCCGCTGGAAACGCCGGGCGACCCATCCACCCTGGAGCAGGCGTTTGAAAAGATTTTCCGCGAGATCTGCACCGTCCGGATCGACCGCATCGAGTTCCTGAAGCCGGGGACGCTCACGGACGACGACAAGCGGATCGTAGACGAGCGGGAGTGGAAGTAGGAATCGCCGGCAGGCACGGATCATGATTTCTGTCCGGACGGTTTGGCGGGATGCCGCCGGACCGTCGGAACCCGGTGGTGAAGCCCGCCGCCCGCTCTCAGCCCATCTCCCCCATGGCCAGCATCAGGCCGGTCATCTCCCGGATGCGGTCCCGCAGTTCCGCGGCCTTCTCGAACTCCAGGTCCTTCGCCGCGGCCTTCATCTCTTTCTTCAGCCGCTCGATGACGGCGGTGATCTCCTCCTCCGTGCCGTAAGCCGCGGCGGGCTCCTTTACGACGGGAACGGTGACGTAGTCCGCCTCGTAGACCGACGAGAGAACGTCGGAGATGGACTTCCGGATGCTTTCGGGGGTGATGCCGTGCTCCCTGTTGTATCGCTCCTGGAGCTCCCGGCGGCGCTTCGTCTCCTCCAGGCAGGCCCGGATGGCCTGGGTCTCCCGGTCGGCATAGAGGATGACCCGGCCGGCGACGTTGCGGGCGGCCCGGCCGCTGGTCTGGATGAGGGACCGCTCGGACCGCAGGAAGCCCTCCTTGTCGGCGTCCAGGATCGCCACCAGGGAGACCTCGGGGATGTCCAGCCCCTCCCGGAGGAGGTTCACCCCCACCAGGACGTCGAACTCGCCGAGGCGGAGATCCCGGATGATGGCCACCCGCTCGAGGGTCTGGATGTCCGAGTGGAGATAGCGGACCCGGACTCCCAGCTCCTCGTAATAGCGGGTCAGGTGCTCCGCCATTCGCTTCGTCAAGGTCGTCACGAGGACCCGCTCCCCCCGGTCCGCACGCTCCCGGATCTCCGCCAGGAGGTCGTCCACCTGGCCCGCCACGGGCTTGACGGCCAGTTCCGGGTCCAGGAGGCCCGTCGGGCGGATGATCTGCTCGACGACGCGCCCCCGGGCCTTCCTGATCTCGTACTCGGCCGGCGTCGCGGAGATGTAGAGACGCTGCTGGGGGAAGGCCTCGTACTCGTCGAACCGGAGCGGACGGTTGTCCAGCGCCGAGGGCAGGCGGAACCCGTGGTTCACCAGGGTCTCCTTCCGGGACCGGTCCCCCCGGTACATGCCGTTCAACTGGGGGATCGTGGCGTGGCTCTCGTCGACGATGATGAGGGCGTCCTTCGGGAGGTACTCCACGAGGGTGGGCGGCGGCTCCCCGGGCCTGCGGCCCGTCAGGTGCCGCGAGTAGTTCTCGATCCCCTGGCAATAGCCCATCTCCTCCATCATCTCCAGGTCGAAAAGGGTCCGCTGCTCCAGCCGCTGGGCCTCGAGGAGCTTGCCCTGGTCCTTGAGCCAGCCAAGGCGCTCCTTCAGCTCGACCCGGATGTCTTTCACGGCCCGCTCCAGGTTGTCCCGGGTCGTGACGTAGTGGCTCCCGGGATAGACGGCCATCTTGTCCACTTTCATGAGCCTCTTCCCCCGCAGGGGATCCACCCAGGAGATGGCCTCGATCGTGTCGCCGAAGAATTCGATCCGGACGGCCCGATCCTCCTCGTAGGCCGGGAAGATCTCCACCGTGTCCCCCCGGACCCGGAACGTTCCCCGGTGGAAGTCGATGTCGTTCCGCTCGTACTGGATCTCCACGAGGCGGCGGAGCAGGTCGTCCCGGGGGATCTCCAGGCCCTCCGCCAGGTTCACCTGCATCCCCGAGTAGGATTCCGGGGAGCCCAGGCCGTAGATGCAGGAGACGCTGGCCACGATGATCACGTCGCTCCGCTCGAAGAGGGCGTGAGTGGCGGCGTGGCGGAGCTTGTCGATCTCCTCGTTGATGGACGAGTCCTTCTCGATGTAGGTGTCCGTGCTGGGGAGGTAGGCCTCGGGCTGGTAGTAGTCGTAGTAGCTGACGAAGTAGTGAACGGCGTTCTCCGGGAAGAGGGCCTTGAACTCGCCGTAGAGCTGGGCCGCCAGGGTCTTGTTGTGGGCCATGATGAGGGCGGGCCTCTGGACCGCCTGGATGACCCGGGCCACGGTGAAGGTCTTCCCCGAGCCGGTGACCCCCAGGAGGACCTGGTGGGGATCGCCGCGGAGGACGCCCTCTGCCAGCGCCTCGATGGCCTGGGGCTGGTCGCCGGCGGGCTGGAATTCCGACGTGAGCTGAAAGCGGTTCATAAACGTTTCACCGGGCGGCGCTCCGGTCTTCCTTCAGTTGTTTCTCTGGGCCGCCATGAAAAGCGACCAGGGACGGGAGGGCCGGTCGTCCAGGTAGCAGCGTAGATGCTCCCACTGGATGTTCTCCTTCAGGAAATCCTGGGCCATGAAGGGCATCCCGCATTCATCGGGTCGAGACATCGCTTTGCATTTCGGCGGGTTTGCGGGTATAAGCGCGGAACCGGATGCGGCTTCCCTTGCGTCGCGAACTATATCGGCGCTGCCGGATCGTGTCAAATGCAAGATCCCTCCGCAGAGGCAGGGATCGATCCTGCGCGGGCGGCATCGTCCGGCATTTCAGAGGAGGAGGAACCCGGTGAACCCTTCTTCCATCGCGCGTCTTACCGTGCCGGCGGACATGCGCTTCCTGGAGACGATCCGGGGCTTTGTGCGGGAACTGGCCTCGGCCGCCGGACTCTCCCAGAGGGAGATTCTGGGCCTGGAACTGGCCGCCGAAGAGGCCTCCGTCAACACCATCGAGCACGCCTATCCGGACGGACGGCCGGGAGACATTTTCCTGAAGGCGGAGATCGGGCGGACGGAGCTGGTCCTGTCCATCCGGGACGAGGGGCTGCCCTTCGACCCGGATCTGGAGCCGGCCGGTGTTTCCGGGACGGCCGCCGACGAGTTTTCGGCACAGGGCCTGGGGCTGCGTATCATCCGTCACGAGGTGGACGAGGCCCGCTTTGAAAACCTCGGCCGCCGGGGGAAGGCCCTGCGCCTCGTCAAGCGGCTGGCCGCACCCGCCGAACCGGAGCCGGAGCGCCTGCCGCCGAGGATCGAGCCGGCCCCCCCGCAGCCGTACGAGATCCGGCCCATGAAGCCCGAGGAGGCCATCCAGGTGGCCCGGATCTTCTGGCTGGCATACGGCTATTCCTACAAAAACGAGAATTTTTACCGCCCGGAAGGCCTCCTGCACCTGGTGGGAAGCGGCCGTGTGGTCAGCACCGTCGCCGTGACCGAAGACGGCGAAGTCGTGGGGCACGTCGGCATCCTGCGGCCGACGCCGGCGCCTATGGCCGAGGCGGCCCTGCTGGTGATCAGCCCGGCCCATCGGGGCCGCGGGCTGATGGAGATGCTGTCCAGGGCCAGCGAGGCCA
>CAZXMK010000284.1:0-3850 GCA_964641935.1 uncultured Syntrophaceae bacterium | reverse complement strand
TCACCCTGGCCACGTGCAAGGAGCAGCTCCTCTACGAGATCCACGATCCCTCGTCCTACGTCACCCCGGACGTGGTGGCCGACTGCACCTGCGTCCGGATGGCCCCGGCCGGACCGGACCGGGTGGAGGTTTCCGGCGGAAGGGGGAAGTGGAGAACCGATTCGCTGAAGGTCTGCATCGGCTGCCTCGACGGCTGGATCGGCGAGGGCCAGATCAGCTACGGCGGCCCCGGCGCGGTCGCCCGCGGAAAGCTGGCCCTGGAGATCGTGGCGGAGCGATTTAAGCTCACGGGCGTGCAGTTTGACGAAATCCGCTATGACCTCATCGGCGTCGATTCCCTTCACCGGGACAGGCTGTCCGCCGGGCACGATCCCTACGAGGTCCGGGTGCGGGTCGCCGGGCGAACGAAGAGCATGGCCGAGGCCGTCCGCATCGGCAACGAAGTGGAAACCCTGTACACGAACGGCCCGGCGGGAGGAGCGGGCGCCTGGAAAACAGCCCGGGAGGTCGTCGCGATGGTGTCCACCCTGGTCCCGCGGTCGCTGGTGAATCCTTCCATCCGTTACGAGGTGGTCTGAATGAAACTGAAGGAGATCGCCCACTCCCGCACGGGAGACAAGGGCAACACGGCGAACATTTCGGTCATCGCGTACGACCCGGCCGACTACCCGCTGCTCGAACGTCACGTCACGGCCGAGCGCGTCAAGGCCTTCTTCTCCGAGATCGTCGAGGGGGAGGTCGTCCGCTACGCCCTTCCCAACATCGGCGCCCTCAACTTCGTGATGCACAGCGCCCTCTCCGGCGGGGTGACGCGGACGCTGGCCCTTGACCTCCACGGGAAGTCCCTCAGTTCGGCCATCCTGGAAATGGAGATTCCGGACCGGGGCTGACCGCCCGGGACGGCGGGAGTACCGCATCCGGCAGAAAAGAGACCGTTTCAAGCGACGCTTGAGGAACAGAAAGGCGAAAGGCCATGATCCTCTTCACCATCGGCTTCACGAAGAAAAACGCCAGGGAGTTCTTCACCCTCCTCCGCCGGCCCGGTCTGAAGCGGGTCGTGGATGTCCGCCTGAACAACACCTCCCAGCTGGCGGGCTTCACGAAGAAGGGGGACATCGAGTTCTTCCTGAAGGAGATCTGCGGCCTCGATTACGTCTATCTTCCCGAGCTGGCGCCGACGGCGGAGATCATGGAAGCGGGCCGGAAGGGAGGCGGGGCGGCCTGGGAGCGCGAATTCCTTGCCCTCCTTGCCTCACGGCGGGTCGAAGAAACAGTGCCCCGGGACCTCCTGGACGGCGGGTGCCTCCTCTGCAGCGAGGCGAAGCCCGAACATTGCCACCGCCGTCTCGTCGCCGGGTATCTCCGGGAGAAATGGGGCGATCTCGACATCCACCACCTTTAGGAGATCCACCACCCTCCGCATCCGGGTTCCATCCCGGGACGGCAGGGGAAATCCAAAAGGAGCCCGCATGGAACAGCAGATTCTCTCCTGGCTCTACCTGGCGAACCTGACGCTTCTGATCCTGCACGAAATGGACTCGGCCTACTGGAAGGAGTGGGAGTTGTTCCGTCTCCCGGGGGGACTCGCGGGCTTTCTCTGGATCCACCTCCCCCTCTGGCTGGCGGGCCTCTACGGGCTGGTGCTCGTGGAGCGGGGGGCCGCCGCGGGGCTTGTTCTCTCCCTGGTCGTCAGCGCCGGCGGGATCTTCGCCTTCGCCATTCACCACTATTTCCTGGCGAAGGGCCGGCCGGAGTTCGACACCATAACGTCGAGGCTGATCCTCTGGCTGCTCCTGCCGGGCGGCCTGGCCCAGGGGTTCTGGACGATCCGGATGATGGTCCGGCTGCCGGGATAAACCGGAGCCCTTCCGGTCTCCACCCGTTTCCGGAGCCTTCACCTCCCGGATCGCTCGGGCACCGGCTCATGGGCCTTGCGGCCATGGACCCGCTCGTAGGCCCGGCAGAAGGGGCAGACCCCGGCTTCGATGGTCCGGACAAAGGAATATGCCGCTCCAGCCTGTGTCTTCCGGGCATGGCGGCAGACCGGGCAGGAGGAGCAGACGCCCGCCAGGAGGCGGTCCGTCGAGGTGATCTCGCGCTGCTTCATGACGCATACCCCTTTTCAGGTATTTTTCCGCCGCCGATTTTCCGGTAGAGTCGGGGCGGCGTCAAGGACAAACAGAGAGGAGGATGCGGAACATGGCGTATGATCCGGTGCTGGAGGAGCGTATCCGGGTCGTTATGGACCGATGGAAGGACCTGTCGGCGAAGAGGATGTTCGGCGGGGTCTGCTTTCTCCTGAAGGGCAACATGATGTGCGGCATCTGGAAGGACTCCCTCATTGTCCGGGTGGGACTCGACGGATTTCAGAAGGCCCTGGACGCACCCCACGCCCGACCCTTCGACGTGACCGGCCGACCCATGGCGGGCTGGGTCATGGTGGGCCCCCGGGGCGTCGAGAAAGACGCCGATCTCAAGGCCTGGCTCACGAAGGCGCGGGCCTTCGTCCGGACACTGCCGGCCAAGCCGGGAAAGGAGATTCGATGAACGTAATCTTTCATGAAGATTTCTACCAGACCTACACCTCGGACCCGGCAGCGGAGCCGGGAAGGCTGGAGTCGATCGTCAGCGTCCTCGACGGCCGGGTGGACTTCCTCCGGGCCGAGCCCGCCGCGGAGACGGACATCGCCGCCGTCCACACGGACACCCACATCCACCACGTCCGCGCTTACGGCCTCTACGACCTGGCGGCCCTCGCCGCCGGCGCGACGATCCAGGCGGCCATGATCGGGCTGGAAGAGCCGGCCTTCGCCCTGGTCCGCCCACCGGGACACCACGCCTCGGCCGCCCGCTCCTGGGGCTTCTGCTACTTCAACAACATGGCCGTGGCGGTAGCGAAACTCAAGCGGGAGGAGCGGATCGAGCGGGCCTTCATCCTGGACATCGACCTCCACTTCGGCGACGGGACGGTCAACATCCTCGGCTCGTCGGGCTACACGACCATCGTCAATCCCTCCGCCTCCCGGGCCTCGGACTATCTCCGGCAGGTGGAGGAGGCCCTCCCCTCGGAGGGGGTGGACCTGATCGCCGTGTCCGCCGGGTTCGACTACGGGAAGGGAGACTGGGGCGGCGTCCTGGCCCCGGAGGACTACAGGGAGATCGGGAGGATGGTCCAGGAGGCGGCGATCGATTGCGGCGCCGGCTGTTTCGCCGTCCTGGAGGGGGGATACAATCACCGTGTCCTGGGGATCAACTGCCTGGCGTTCCTCGAGGGTCTGGGCGACCTGCCCTGGTAGCCGATGGGGTGCGGTTCACGAGGGCCACGCCCCCGATGACCAGAACTGCCCCGACCAGGAGCGACAGGTCGATGGTCTCGCCCAGGATCAGCCAGCCCAGGATGACGCCGCTGACGGGGACGAAGTTGATGAAGATCCCGGCCCGGGACGGGCCGATCACCCGGATGCCTTCATAGTACCAGAGAAAGCCGAGAACCGTCCCGAACACCCCCAGGTAGGCGATGCCGGCCCAGGTCGCCCAGCCGTAGCCCAGGGCCTGCCCGATCATGCCCTCCGCAACCGCCGGCGGCAGGAGGAAGAGCATCCCCGCGACGCAGGAGGCCGCCACCGCCATGAGGGGACTCATCCCGTCCATGGCGACCTTCCCGATGAGCGAATAGGCCACCCAGCTCGCTACGCACCCCAGAATGGAAAGCTCACCGATTCCGATGCCCCCTTGGAGAATCTCCGCCGGGTTTCCCCGGGTGATGACCGTGACGGCCCCGGCAAGGGACAGGAAGATCCCCGCCAGCCGGGTGCCGGTCATCCGCTCGCGGAAGATCAGCGCCGCGAAG
>CAZXMK010000283.1:0-3872 GCA_964641935.1 uncultured Syntrophaceae bacterium | reverse complement strand
GATCAACCTGAAGTACGTGGACGCCGCCGACCGTTTCCTGGACAAGCTGGCAGGCATAACCGACCCGGAGCAGAAGCGGAAGATCATCGGCAACGAGTTCATCTACCTGTTCGAGGAGGAGGCGAAGAAGCTCGGGAGGGTGGATTACCTGGCCCAGGGCACCCTCTATCCGGATGTCATTGAATCCGTGTCCACCAAAGGGCCGTCCGCGGTCATCAAGAGCCACCACAACGTGGGAGGTCTCCCGGAAAAGATGAACCTGAAGCTGCTGGAGCCGGTGCGGGAGCTGTTCAAGGACGAAGTGCGGCTCCTGGGCCGCGAGCTGGGCATGCCGGACGAGGTGATCCATCGTCAGCCGTTCCCCGGCCCCGGACTTGCCATCCGCTGCATCGGAGAAGTCACCGCCGACCGCCTGGAAATTCTGCGGGAGGCCGATGCCGTGGTTCTCGACGAAATCCGCAAAGCCGGTCTCTACCGGGAGATCTGGCAGTCCTTCGCGGTGCTCCTGCCGGTGAGGACCGTGGGGGTCATGGGCGATGCGCGGACGTATGATTACACGATTGCCCTGCGGGCGGTCAACTCTCTGGACGGCATGACCGCAGACTGGGTCAAGCTCCCCTACGAGGTTCTCGGCAGCATTTCGTCGCGGATCATCAATGAAGTGAAGGGGGTCAACCGGGTGGTGTACGACATCAGCCAGAAGCCGCCCTCAACCATTGAGTGGGAATAGCGGGTGAAACGCGAAGAAACGGCGAAAGGAAGACCTGTTCTGCCCGGCGAGTATGGACACCATTGACCTGATACTTTTCGATCTCGACGGCACCCTCATCGACTCCCTCGATGACCTGGCCGACGCAACCAACCACATGCTCACCTCTCTGGGGAGGAAGGGCGCGAGCCTGGAACAGGTTCGCGGCTACGTGGGGCAGGGCGCGCGCCGCCTGGTGGAAAGGGCCATGCCCGATGCGCCGGCGGAGGAGATCGAGGCGGGCCTGTCCCTGTTCCTCGCCTACAACGAAGAACATATTGTGGACAAGACCCGCCTCTATCCGGGCGTGGCCGAGACGCTTGCGGCCCTGCGCAGGGCCGGAAAGACCCTGGCCGTGGTCTCCAACAAGAACGTCGCCCTGTGCCGCAAGGTGCTGACCACCCTCAAGGCGGACTGCCATTTCGCCTGCATCGTCGGGGCTGATTCCCTTACGGAGCGGAAACCCTCCCCCGAGCCTCTTTTCAAGGTTATGGCCGACCTCGGCTTTTCTCCGGGGCAGACCGCCATCGTCGGAGACAGCATCAACGATATCGCGGCGGGCAAGGCGGCGGGCATTGCCACTGTCGGGTGTACGTTCGGGTATGGGGGGAGAGCGGAAATCCAGGATGCCGATTTCCTCGTCGATACGGTTCCCGGCCTCCTGGAACTTCCGCTGTTTCTCGGAAAGTAGGTGACCATGCCGTCTCAGGCCGCCCTTTTCTTCCCTGCCGGCCCATCCGTGCCGGAGCCCCTTTCTTTGAGCCTTCCCGTGGGGGACGGTCCGGCATCCTTCGGAGTGACACTATGAGACAGATCGTGCTGGCCTCCACCTCTCCCTATCGGCGCCAGCTCCTGGAGCGGCTGGGCATGCCCTTCACGGTGGCGGAGCCGCTCTTCCAGGAACGCATCGTGCAGGGCATGGAACCGGACGACCTGGTGCGGTCGTTTGCACTTGGAAAGGCGCTCTCTCTGGCCGACACCTTTCCCGATGCCGTGATCATCGGTTCGGATCAGGTCTTCGTGGCCGGAGGGGAGATCATCGGGAAACCGGGTACGGCGGAGCGTGCCTTCCAGCAGTTGAAGCACATGTCGGGAGGGTCTCACACCTTTTTCACCGGCCTGTCCGTCGTGGACACGGCCTCCGGCGAAACCCGCACCTCCTGTGTTCCCTTCACCGTGACCCTTCGTCACCTAACCGACGAGGAGATCCGCGCCTACATCCGGAGGGAGAACCCTCTGGACTGCGCCGGAGCCTTCAAGATAGAGGGCCTGGGCATCGCCCTCATGGAGAGGCTGGAAGGGGCCGACTTTACCTCCCTCATCGGCCTTCCCCTCCTGGAGCTTGTATCCATGCTGCGATCGTTCGGCATAAACCCCCTGGAGTCGTAGCCTGACCCATGGACACCCCCTTTGATACCATACGGGGAGACGCCCGCTATCGCTTGGTTGCGGACCTTGCCGAACTTTTCGGGGTTCAGGCGTTTCTCGTCGGCGGCGGATTGCGGGACGCGGTCATGGGGCGGGCGGTGCGGGATTTCGACTTTGTTCTGGGAGGAGCAGAGGAAGATCTCCCCCGGGAGCTGGCACACCGCATCGGAGGCAGGTTTTTCTGGCTTGACCGGGAACGTCGGCAGGCGCGGGTCGTCACCTCCGCGGAGGATGGGAGGTTTACCCTCGACTTCGCCCCCATACGGGGAGAGAATCTGGGGGAAGACCTCGCACTGCGTGATTTCACCATGAACAGCCTTGCGCTTCCGGTCGCGAAATCATGTCCTCCCCTCGTGGATCCCCTCCAGGGAATGACGGACATTGCCGAGGGACGGATACGGGCCTGTAGTGAAAGAACCTTCCAAGACGATCCGCTGCGTCTCCTGCGGGCGGTGCGTTTCGCCGCGACCCTCGGTTTCCAAATAGACGGCGGAACCTGGAGGGAGCTGGTGAAACGCCCGCAGCTCCTGGCGGGTGTTGCAGGAGAGAGGGTCCGCGACGAGTTTTTTCTGATCCTGGACACGCCTGCCGGTGCCCCGTCTCTGGAAATGCTCCGGGATTCGGGGCTTCTGGACCACGTATTCCCCCTGGGGTCCCGTATGCCGGAGTCGTCCGCTGACTGTGGCGCACGGATCCATCGCGTCGAGGGCGTGGAGAGGGTGATGGCGGATCTTCCCGTCCATTTTCCCGGCCACGCGCAGGAGCTTGCGGGGCATCTCCTGCGCAGAATCGAGGGCGGAATTACCCGTGCGGCGCTTGTCAAGCTGGCTGCATTCCTCGCCGGAGAAGATGCGGAAAAGCGTATCGAGCTCTGCTGCGATCGCCTGCGGCTGGGAGGGAAGGCCGGGGCGGAACTGCAATCGCTCTGCCGCTGTTGCCTTTCCTTTCCTCCCTGGGTGACGGAAAGTCCCGGGGGGCGGGTTCTGTTCCGCTTTTTCCGGGACCGTGCCCCCGCCGGGCCGGAGCTCCTCCTCCTGCCGCTCGTGAACAACGCCGTTTCACCGGAATCGGCTGTCAGACTGGTCTCCTTTTTTTTCCGCGAGTACCGCCCCTCGGATCGGGAGCTCCTATTGTCCGGCGCTCAGGTGATGGAGGTCCTCGGTATCGGACAGGGTCCGGAACTGGGCGGGATGCTGGAGGCCCTGCGGGAGGCGGAATCCCTTGGCCATGTTTCCACAGAAGCGGAAGCGCGGGAGTTCATCCTGAAAAACAGGTTGACAAAACAGGGACCTGTGGGATAAATAATAACGCTCACGCGGGAATAACTCAGTGGTAGAGTGTCAGCTTCCCAAGCTGAAGGTCGCGGGTTCGAATCCCGTTTCCCGCTCCAACAAAATCAAGGACTTAACCAACAACGGTTAAGTCCTTTTTTGTTGCTTTAAAGGTTTTGTTTCCGTTTTTGTTTCCGTTTGGAGGAGGAGTCATCCAGAAGTAATGTGTAACCGATATTATTGAACTGACTTCAGTTTGCTGGTAAGGCCTCGCACAGAAGTAGAGTGCTGGTAAAGCCGGTCGTTGGGGATTGCTCCCAACAGACCGGCTTTTTTTGTTTTTTACGAGAGGAGTATAGACCTGGTCTCACTCGCGTCATTTTGCGCCCCCTATCCATTATGATGTTTCGTATAAAACATATCAT
>CAZXMK010000282.1:0-3901 GCA_964641935.1 uncultured Syntrophaceae bacterium | reverse complement strand
GACGACCTTCGACTACGTCTCGAAAAAGGGCGAGTACATGGGCGGGTGCATTTCGCCGGGACTCATGATTTCCAGCGAGGCCCTCTTTGAGCGGGCCGCCAAGCTCCCCCGGGTCGAGCTGAGCAAGCCCCGGTCGGTCGTTGCGAAGGACACCGTCAGCAGCATGCAGGCGGGGATCGTGTACGGCTATGCGGGACTTGTGGACGGCATCGTGAATCGCATGAAGGCGGAGGTGAAGTCGGATCCCTACGTCGTCGCCACGGGAGGACTGGCCAAGGTCGTCTCCACGGAGGCGAAGTCTATCGACGAGGTGGACGACATGCTGACCCTCCAGGGACTCCGGCTCATCTACGACAGGAACCGCTGAGGCGGGGACCGGGGCGGGAAAGGAACGAACCGACATGCTGAACGTGGGCCTGACGGGCGGAATCGGCTGCGGCAAGTCGACGGTGGCCCGGATGCTGACCCGAAAAGGGGCCTTTGTGATCGACTTCGACCGGGTGGCCCACGAGGTCCAGGAACCGGATGCTACGGCCTGGAAGGCCGTGGTCGCCGAGTTCGGCCCGGGGGTCCTCCGGCCGGACCGGACCCTCGACCGGGACAGGCTGGGGGCCATCGTCTTCAACGACGCGGCGAAACGGTGCCGCCTCAATGAGATCGTGCACCCCGCCGTCTTTGAAGAATGGAGGAACCGCCGGGAGGCAATCTGCAGGGAAAAGCCCGACGCCGTTGTCATCGCCGACGTGCCCCTGCTGTTCGAGGTGGGGATGAAGACGATGCTGGACCTGGTGCTGCTGGTCTACCTGGGGCCGGAGGGGCAGATCCGGCGCATCATGAAGCGCAACGGCTATACCCGCGAGGAGGCGAGCCTGCGGCTGGCCTCGCAGATGCCCATCGACGAGAAGGTTCCCCTGGCCGATTTTGTCATCAACAACGAGGGGACCTTCGGGGAAACGGAGGCCCAGATCGAGGACATCTGGCGGAAGCTGACGGAGATAGAAAAAGAAAAGCGGCTGGGAAGCGCGGTGTAGGGGCCGGTTCCCGACAGCCGGAAAATCATCAACGGGGAGGAAGGAAAAGGTATGATCGAGAAGAACGTGAAGACGGATTTCAGCGGCAAGGTATCCGAGCCGGTCATCGATTCGACGGCGTACGTGCATCCCCTGGCCGCGGTCATCGGGAACGTGATCCTGGGGAAAAACGTGATGGTCTCTCCCTTCGCGGCCGTCCGGGGCGACGAGGGACAGCCCCTGTACGTGGGCGACGACGCCAACGTCCAGGACGGCGTGGTCATTCATGCCCTCGAGACGGAGATGAACGGCCGGCCGATCGAGAAGAACCTGGTCGAGGTGGAGGGGAATAAGTATGCCGTCTACGTCGGGAACCGCGTGTCCCTGGCCCACCAGGTCCAGATCCACGGGCCCTCGGCGGTCCTGGAGGACACCTTCGTGGGGATGAAGACCCTGGTGTTCCGGGCGACGGTCGGCAGGAACTGCGTCGTCGAGCCCGGCTGCATCCTGATGGGCGTGACCGTTGCGGACCGGCGCGTGGTCCCCGCCGGGTCCGTCGTCAAGACCCAGGCGCAGGCGGACGCGCTGCCGGAGGTCACCGACGATTACCCCCTGAAGGACCTCAACAAGGGCGTGGTCCACGTGAACACGCACCTGGCGAAAGGCTATCTAGCGGCAAAGAAATAACGCGTCGGGCGACGTGGAGAAAACAAAAGGCCGGCCGGAGAGGGGGAAAGGATCCTCTCTCCGCCGGCCTTTTTTTCGGCAGGCTGTTGAATGGGTGCCGTCTTTGTCCGTTATTTGAAGATCGAAGACAGGGCGCCGGTGATCTTGGAGAGGCCGCCGTCCTGCTTCTTCAACTCCGCCTCGCATGCCTCCAGTTCGCCCGGGTCCAGGTGCACGGCGCCGCAGCCCTTGTTGATGCAGACGTCGATGGTCACGCCTCCGCGCTTGATCTCCGCCAGGCTCTTCGTCCCGCAGCGGAAGCAGTGGCCCTTGTGCTCCTCGCGGTACTTGGCGTCGGCCTCCTTCGCCGCCTTCTCCCGCAGGGCCATGATCAGCTTCCTGTCGTTTTCCTTGAAGAACATGTCTTCCGAGTCCCCTTCCGGGGGAAGCAGTACCTTTACCTTTTCCTTGTCGTCCGCCATATCGTCCTCCTGATGGATTTCGGTTCGTTTCGACGAGCCCCGAAGGGCACCCGTGCCTTATCATCTTTTTGACTGCTTTTCAACGGGATCGGATGGCCGGAGGATGCCTGCCGCGGGCTTGTTCGTGTCCGGAAGGATCGGAGCGCCGGGTCGATTATCAACCGAACGGAACGAATGGGTTGACAATCGGGGCGGATTCTCCTATGTAGCGGGCACATTCACAATGGGAAGGAACCTCGCGTGGACGTCATCGACAGGCTTCAGAAGCGGGCGGTCAGGAAAGGGGACCTCGGGACCGAAGAAGGACTGGCCCTGTTCGAGGAGGGCATGGGGCGGCCCTTCCGCCTCATGGCGGCGGCCTCCGAAATCCGCCGCCACTTCAAGGGCGACACCGTCGGCCTCTGCAGCATCGTGAATGCAAAATCGGGCCGCTGTCCCGAAAACTGCGTCTTCTGCGCCCAGTCTTCCCATTATGCCACCGAGGCGGAGACCTATCCGCTGAGGAAAGCACCGGAGATCGTCGCCGCGGCCGAACGCGCCCGTCGGGCCGGCGCCGAGATGTTCGGCATCGTCACGAGCGGCAAGCGGATCCGGTCCACCCGGGAATGGGCGGAGATCCGGAAGGCCGTCGGCGGGATCCGCGATCTGGGCCTGATGCCCTGTGCATCGCTCGGGCTCCTCGATGCCGGGCAGGCAGAGGATCTCAGGGAAGCGGGGCTATTCCGCTACCACCACAACCTGGAGACGTCCCGCAGCTTTTTCCCGCAGATCTGCACAACCCACGACTACGAAGAGGACGTGGAAACGATCCGGGTGGCGAAGCGGGCCGGGCTGTCCGTCTGCGCCGGCGGGCTGATCGGGCTGGGAGAGGGCATCACCCACCGGATCGAACTGGCCCTCACCCTGCGGGATCTGGACGTGGATTCCGTCCCGGTCAACATTTTACACCCCGTCAAGGGGACGCCCCTCGGCGGCAGCCGCCCGCTGCCGCCCTTGGAGATCCTGGTCTCCATCGCCGTGTTCCGTTTCCTCCTGCCGGAACGGGACCTGAGGCTCTGCGGGGGGAAGGAGAGGAACCTGCGCCAGCTTCTCCCCATGGCCCTGGTTGCGGGCTGCAATGCGCTGATGACGGGGAATTACCTGACGACATCCGGCAGGGAGAGCTCCCTGGACCACGAGATGATCGCGGACCTCGGCCTCCTGCCGGTCCGGGAACAGGATCTCTGCCGCTGCGGAATGGCGACGGCCGACGGGATGCCCGGGTGCTGCGGGACGGATGTCTCCCCGCGACCCGGGAAGAGGAAAAAGGAGCGGGTCGCATGACGCCTGCCGATACAGGATCCGCACGCGGCCGGGAACTCCTGCTCCACCACCTCAAGGAGGGCCGGGGGGCCTGGGTCTCCGGACAGTTCTTGAGCGAGCGGATGGCCATGACCCGGTCCGCCGTCTGGAAACAGGTCGGCGCCCTGAAGGCGGACGGCTATGGGATCGAGTCATCCACTCGCAAAGGGTACCGCCTTGTCGGCGTTCCCGACCTGCTCCGGATCGAGGAGGTGCGGGACGGGCTGCGGACGCGGGTCCTGGGACGGACGGAGGCCCGGCACTACCGGGAGACCGACTCCACGAACTCACGGGCCCGGGAATTGGCCGCGGGGGGCGCCCCGGAGGGGACGCTCGTGGTGGCCGAGGGGCAGAGCCGGGGGCGGGGGAGAAGGGAGAGAGCCTGGTTTTCGCCTCCCTTCC
>CAZXMK010000281.1:0-3924 GCA_964641935.1 uncultured Syntrophaceae bacterium | reverse complement strand
GATTGTCCGCGATCTCCAGCCCGATCCCCCGGCTGCCGCCGGTGACCACCGCCACCTTGCCACTCAGGTCATAGGTGATGCCGTTCATTCGCCTTCTCCTTGCGATATCAGTTCTTCCGGTTTCGGATGACTTCCATGAAGGCGTCGATCCGCGTGTCGATCTGGCTCTCCGAGAAGGCCCGCTCGTCCACCATGTCCGCCTCGATCATGAGCGACGGGACGCCTTTCCGCTCCTCGACGATCCGCTGGATGTCGTACTGGCCGAGGGAGTAAGGCTTGCAGCTTCGGTTGGAGTGCAGGACCACGCCGTCGACACCGTATTTGTCCACCATGGCGGCGACCGTGTCGGCCATCTCGTCGACACCGATGTTGAGGTAGATGCGGCTGTAACCCTCGGCCATGCTGCCCAGGAAGTCGCCCTCGTCCATGTACTTCAGGGAGCCGCACCAGGCGGAGGTGTAGGTGTCCGCCACGAGGCAGGCCCCATGGGAGGCGAATTTCTCCGACAGCCACTTCGTGCGGTACCAGACCGGCAGGTTGTCCCACAGGAGGCGGTACCGCTCGTTCTCGATGGAGCCGATTCCCTCGGCGGCCCGCTCCCGCATCTCCGCCAGGAGCTCCCGGTAGTAGTCCACGGCGATCTGCGTTCCCCGGAGGGTCACGATCAGGGCCAGGTGAAAGAAGGCGTCGAAGGCGCTGATGGGGGCGGGTCGGTTCATGGCCGTGTCGAGGACATCCTGCCAGAGCCTCTGCCCCTCGACGGAGAGGCGGCCCACCTCTTTCATGCGGTCGAAGTCAAAGGGCCGACCGCAGGCCTCCGCCAGGAAGGCCGTGTATTCGTCCACCTGCCGGCGGACGTACCGCCGCATGTCTTCGGTGAATTCGGTGTGGCAGAAGGGGGTGTCGAAGATGAAGAGAGGGCAGCCGAAATACCGGGCCTGGACCTCGTACCACTTGAGGACGGTTCCGCAGATGTTGTTCCCGCAGACGAGCATGTCCGGCCTCGGCAGCCCGCCGATGGGGCCGCCGTTGACGGTGGCGCAGGCGATGTCCGAACGGGCGTAGGAGCAGAGATCGCTGGCATAGCCCATGGCCTCCGCCTTCTCGCACAGGTCGACCCCCATCTTGCTGGCCCCGATCATGGCCCCGTGGTTTTCCGGATACACAGGGATGACGTCCATGGCCAGAAGCGGCTCCACGGGACCTCCACTGGTGATCCAGGCGACCTTCTTACCCGTCTGGGCCGCCGTCTTGGCCTCGATGTAGTAGGTCGTCATGATGTCCTTCATCTTCTTGACGGCCTTCACCTTCCGCTTGTCTTCACCGGTTGCAGCCATGATTCCTTCCTTGCCCCGTTGTGCCGAAATCTCCGGAGTTGCAGGTTATCCAGCCCACGGTTGAATATCGGCCATGTGACCGTTGAATTCAACCCCAAAAAGCACCACCTCCGCCGGTCCGCACCGCTTTTATCCCGCCGGCGTCTCCGGCACGGTGTCGCCGGAAGCGGGTTATTTCTTTCCGAAGACGGCGGCGAAGGGATTGTTGAAGGGGACGTTTTCGGCCTGCCCTTTCCCCTGCTTCTTTCCTTCTCCCCGCCGGTCACGCCTCGGTCCGCCCTGACCCGGCCGGCCGCGTCCATCCGTTCCGGCGCCGGACTTCCCGGGGCCGGGACCTTCTCCACCCGCTCCCCGCTCCGGTCGGCTTGCGGAGGCGTCTCCGGCAAGGTCCAGGTTCTTCTTCAGCGACAGGGAGATCCGTCTTCTCTCCAGGTCCACCGCCAGGACCGTCACCTCGACGGCCTGGCGGACCTTCAGGACCTCCCCGGGGTCCTTCACGAAGCGGTCCGCCATCTGGCTCAGGTGCACGAGTCCGTCCTGGTGGACGCCGACGTCCACGAACGCCCCGAAGGCGGTCAGGTTCGTCACGATCCCCGGAAGCTTCATCCCCGGGTGCAGATCCTCGATCTTTTCGACTCCCTCGGCGAATTGAAAGATCTCGAAGCGCTCGCGCGGGTCCCGTCCGGGCCTGGCCAGTTCGGCCAGGATGTCGTTCAGGGTGGGGAGACCGACATCGTCGGTGACGTAGCGGGAGGGGTCGATTTGTGTCCGCAGCCCCGCATCCGCCAGCAGTTCCGCCACGGTGCACCCAAGGTCCGAGGCCATCCGGTCCACGATGCCATAGCGCTCGGGGTGGACGGCGGAGGCGTCGAGGGGATTCGCCCCGTCCCGGATCCGGAGGAAGCCCGCGGCCTGCTCGAAGGCCTTGGCCCCGAGCCGGGGTACCTTTTTCAACTCCTCCCGGGAGGAAAAGGGCCCGTGCTCGTCCCGACGGGCGACGATCCGGCCCGCCAGGGCGGGTCCAAGGCCGGAGACGTAGGTCAGGAGTGCCGCGCTGGCCGTGTTGACCTCCACGCCGACGGCGTTCACGCAGCTCATGACGGTGTCGTCCAGGCCCTGCCTGAGGGCGGTCTGATCGACATCGTGCTGGTACTGGCCGACGCCGATCGCCTTCGGATCGATCTTGACCAGCTCCGCCAGGGGGTCCTGGAGGCGGCGGCCGATGGAGATGGCTCCCCTGATGGTGAGATCCAGATCGGGAAACTCCTCCCTGGCCATGTCCGATGCCGAATAGACCGAGGCCCCGTCCTCGTCCACGGCGGTAAAGCTGCAGCCCAGGCCGTTTTCTTCGATCGAAGCCGCCACCGCCGCCTGGACCTCGTGGCTCGCCGTGCCGTTGCCCACGGCGATTATTTCGATTTTATGCTTTTTCACCGATGCAGCGATGGCCTTTTTGGCTTCTTCGAACTTTGTCTCCTGGTTGATGACAAAATAGTCGAGGAACTTCCCCGTTTCGTCCAGGGCAGCGCACTTGCTGCCGGTCCGAATGCCGGGGTCGATCCCCAGCACCCTGGAGCCCTTCAAGGGCGGTTGCATCAGGAGGTTTTTGAGGTTTTCGGAAAAAACGTCGATGGCGTGGCTTTCGGCGTACTCGGTGGCGTCGGATCGGATTTCCCTGACCACCGCCGGGGACAGAAGGCGCTGCAGGCCATCCTCGATGGCCTGTTCGTGGTATTCATTGTGGATGAAGGCTTTACTTTCGAGCAGCGCCGCGGCGCCTTCCAGGTCCACCGCTATGGTCAGGTCCAGCGCGCCTTCTCGTTCCGCCCGGTTGACCGCCAGCACCCTGTGGCTTTTCAAGGTGGCCAGGGGCTCGGAGTAATCCCAGTACATTTGATAGGTGGATTTTTCCTTGGCCGCGTCGTCCCCTATTCCCTTGGTGACCAGCGTACCGGTTTTCCTGTACCAGTCCTTGAGGGTGGCCCTCATTTCGATATCCTGGGAGAGGCGCTCGGCGATGATATCCTTAGCTCCCGCGATGGCTTCCTCGGCGCTGGCCACGGACAATTCGGGGGTTTCCTCGTCCTGACGCAGGAACTCCGGCGCCGCGGCGTCCACCCCAGCCTTGTCCTTGGAAAGCATGATTTCCGCCAGGGGGCCGAGACCCCGTTCCTGGGCTATCATTCCTCTGGTTTTCTTCTTCTTTTTATAGGGGGCCCAGAGATCTTCCAGCTCCGAAAGGGTGGAGGCTTTGAGGATGTTGTCGTAGAGGGTTTCGTCCAGCTTGCCCAGGGCGGCTATGCCTTTTGTTATTTCGATACGGCGTTCTTCCAGGTTCTTGTAACTTTCGAACTTGTGGACCGAATCCCGGACCTGCACTTCGTCCAGGCTTCCGGTCCGCTCTTTGCGATATCGGCTTATGAAAGGCACGGTACAGCCCTCGGTGCTCAGGCTTATTACCGCCGAAACCTGGGCGGCCTTGACGCCGAGTTCCTCGGCTATGCGGGCAAGAATGGCGATTTCATCGATTTTCAGCTCTTCAATATCCGGTAATTGGCTCATGGTCGGATACGGTACGCAAAGTGGG
>CAZXMK010000280.1:0-3928 GCA_964641935.1 uncultured Syntrophaceae bacterium | reverse complement strand
CGTTCGAGAGGTAGGAGGCGCCCATGACGATGAGCATGATCATGCAGCTCGTCTTGATCGAGTTGATCATGCTCGTCTTGAAGACCCCCCAGGTGAGGCTCCGGGTGAGGGCGGCGAAAAACAGCGCCCCCACGACCCCCACGCCCCCCGCCTCGGTGGGTGTGGCCCAGCCCAGGTAAATGCTTCCCAGTACCAGGAGCACGAGGAATACCACGGGGGCGATGGCCGGGATGGCCTGGAGGCGGTCCTTCCAGGTGTAGTGGTCCTCCGCCCGCGGCGCCAGGGCGGGATTGATAAGGCAGCGGATAAAGATAAAACCGCAGAAGAGAAGGACGATCATGAAACCGGGGAGGAAGCCCGCGATGAAGAGCTTCCCGATGCTGACGTCGCCGATGATGCCGTAGACCAGCATGACCATGCTCGGGGGGATCAGGAACCCCAGTGTCCCCGCCCCGGCCAGCGAGCCGATGGACAGGTTCCGGTCGTAGTTGCGCCTTTCCAGCTCCGGGACGGTGATCTTCCCGACGGTGGCCGTCGTCGCTGCCGAGGAGCCGCTGACGGCGGCGAAGAACGTGCAGGCCAGGACATTCACGTGGATGAGCCGACCCGGGATGGGGTCCATCCAGGGGGCAAGGCCGCGGAAGAGGTCCGACGAGATCCGGCTCCGGAAGAGGATCTCCCCCATCCAGATGAAAAAGGGCAGGGCCATCATGGTCGAGCCGCTCGTGTTGTTCCAGGCGACGTTGGCGATGATGGAGCCGAAGGACACGTCGCTGAAAAAGAAGAAGCCGCCGATTCCGACGAGGAACAGGGAGATGCCGATCCAGACGGATCCCCCCAGGAACAGGATGAGGAGCCCGATGATCGTTGCCGAAACGGGTCCGAGTTCAGGTTGCATTCGTTTTCACTCCGCGGCGGAGAACCGCCCTTGCATGCGTTCAATCCTCGTCCCTGCTGCCTGGGGTCCGGGATGCGGGGACCGTGCTACCGGCCGAGGTCGTCGGCCTCCTCCAGGATGCGGATTCCCTCCGTTTCCTGCCGCAGGAGGGCGACACTCTTCAGAAACTCCGCCAGGAACTGCAGGGTCATGAGCGCGGATCCGAGGGGCAGGAAGGCCTGGGGGATCGCCAGGTACGTCTCCGAGATCTGCATCGACCGGGACTCATTGACGACGGAGTCCCAGAAGAAATCCCAGGTATAGGATGTCAGGGCCGCGCAGAACAGGAAGCCCACGACGAAGCAGGCCATGTTGAAGATGATGTGCACCCGGCCCTTGAGGACGTGGGGAAGGAACATCATCCGGATGTGGCCGCGCTCGCGGAGCGTGTAGGCCAGCCCGGTGAAGGTCAGCATGGCCATCAGGTAACCCGAGTATTCATCGGTGATGTAGAGGGTTCCCGAGAAGAAGCTCCGGACCACGATCTCCCCGATGACCAGAATCAGGGCCAGCGCCATCAGGATGCCCGCCAGCCAGCCTCCGGCGCCGGAGAGACCGTCCAGGAAACGGATCATTTTTTTCAACTGCGTTTCTCCGAGAGGAAAAAGGGGGAGGTACGGACAGGAACGGTATCAAAAAGGCCGGGGGACCGCGGGATAGGCCCCGGGCTCCCCCGGCATCAACCTGTCACAACGCTTTCCTTACCGCTTCACCTTCTTCATGAAATCGGCATAGATCTTCCTGGCGTCCGGCGGAGCGGTCTTCAGCCAGTCGGCCCGGATGCCTTCCGTTATCTTCTCGAGCTCGGCGATCTGCTTCGCCGTGGGCTTCACCGTCTGGATGCCGTTCTTGTTGCTGATGGCCTCCATGTCCTTGTCCCACTTCTTCACGCGGGCCCACATGGCGGTCTCCATCTCTTTACCGGCCTTGACAAGGGCGTCCTGCTGGGCCTTCGGGAGCTTCTGGAAGGCCTTGAGGTTCACGGTGACCATGTTGGTGGCGATGGTGATGTTGAGGGGCTCGAAGTATTTCAGCACTTCCCAGAACTTGCCGTCCACGGCCGTGGGCGTCGAGGTCATGACCGAGTCGATCACGCCGGTCTGCAGCGACGTGTAGACCTCGCTGAAGGGAAGGGCCAGGGGCGTGGCGCCGACGGCCTCCATCACGAGGGCGCCGTTCTTGTCGTAGGTTCTCACCTTGAGCCCCTTCATGTCGGCGAGGCTCGTCACCTTCTTCTTGGTCCAGAGGCCGGCGCCGGGCCAGGGGGCGATGTAGAGGATCTTCTGGTTCCACTTCTGGGCGGCCCTGTCGAAATAGGGCCGGGAGACGTTCAGCAGGAGGTGAAGCTCGTCGAAGTTGCGGACGAGGAAAGGAAGGGTCACGATCTGGAAGACCTTTTCGTCGCCGGCCACGCCGCTGATGAGCATGTCGGAGACGGGGACCAGGCCGTCGCGGACGACCTTCAGGAGCTCCGGGCCCTTGTATCCCAATGCGCCGCCGGTCTGAACCATCAGTTCCAGTTCTCCGTTCGTGGCGGTCTTCACTTTGGCTGCGAACTCGGTCAGTCCGACGCTGTGCTCGTTCTTCGGGGGCCATACGGAGTTGGCGTTCCACTGGGTCTTGGCCAGGCAGGGCGAGGCAAGGAAGGCCGCAGCGACTACCATGACAAACAGCAGGGTCCACGTCTTCTTCATCAATCCATTCTCCTTTCCTTGGTTTGATATGGGTGGGTGTGCATCCGGGGCGTTCGGCTCCAGCGGCAAACGGGGCCGATTATAGACCCTCGGTCCGGTCAAAGCAAGCCCCTTTGAAAAATTTTTCTCCCATGAAAACGGACCGTTGCATGTTTCTTGCGTCCGCTTTGGGTTTCCCGGCCGACCGTGTCCGGATTCCGTTTATCGGCTGCCTTCCCGGAGCCTTGTCCGTTCCGTGGGCCTGCCGGTGGTCCGCGGGAACTCCCCCAGGAGTTCCTCCACCAGAATGGGCGCATCCCGGATCGTTTCCCCGCAGGATCCTTCGCTCGTGACTTCGCCGTGCCATACCGGTGCGTCCCCCGCCATGGCCGTGAAGACGAAGATGGCGATTTTCCTGGAGAACCGGGTCTCGGAGAAGGAGCCCTTGATATAGAGCCGTTCATCCATTTGATCCCCTCCCGGCCCGCCGGCGGTCGCGACCCGGACGGGGAGGCATTCATAGGAAACGGCCAGCGTGATCTCCGGCCGGGTCTTGTCGCGGACGTACCCCCGGCTTGCGAGGATGCGCGTCACGCTGTCGATCAAAGCCCGTTCCGCCGCCGCGTTCTCGACGCCTTGCGGCAGGACGCGGAATCGGGCCGGCCCGTCCGGTATTCCGCCACCGGAGGTCCTGATACGGACGGACATGATGAGCGTCTCGGACGGCCCGGCGGCCTGAACAGGAGCCGCGGGCGGGAGGAAAAAGCCGGAGGCGACCAGCAGAAGGACAAGGCGAACGGCGACGGAGCCCTTTCCCGGTGCGGTCTTCTTCACCCGGGGAATGATTGTCTTCACGGTGCTGCCCCCTCCTTTCTTCCCTTTTCCTCGTCTACGAACAGAAGCAGCGTCCCGCCGGCCAGGAAGAGAAGGGCCACCGACAGGATGCCGATCCGGGAGGCCGCGGGTCCCTCGAACCCGGCGGCCCGGGCGGCCAGCCCCGCCAGACCGATGAGGGCGGGACCGAAGATCACGGAGAACTTTCCCACCATGTTGAAGAAGCCGAAAAACTCGGCGGGCCGGTCCGGGGGGATGATCCGTGCGTAGAAGGACCGGCTCAGGGCCTGGATCCCTCCCTGGACAAGTCCGATGGCCGCCGCCATGACAAAGAAGTCTTCCCGGGAACGCATCAGGCTACCCCCGATGGTGACGAGGAGGTAGACGCTGACGGCCAGCAGGATGGCCCGCTTCGTGCCGATGCGGTCCCCCAGGCGGCCGAAGGCCAGGGCGGCCGGGAAGCCGATGAACTGGACCATCAGGA
>CAZXMK010000279.1:0-3943 GCA_964641935.1 uncultured Syntrophaceae bacterium | reverse complement strand
GGAACCGGATCGGTTCGTTGATAAAGATGCAGCAGAGCCCGAAGCGCATGGGGTGTCCTTGTTTTGGTTGGCGTTTCCGGGAAAGGTCGTGCCGGGGAGCGGCGCCAGCGTACCACATCCGTATCATTCCGTCTGCCCGGAATGCATGCACGGAAAGAATGGCCGCGAAACATCAGATGTTGTACCGAAGCCGGCGAATTGGGTTGCCGCGGAACATGTGCTAATCACACCCTGACCGGGCATGACGCGTCCGATCGCTTTCCAGCCGCATCCCGGCAAGCTCTTCCACACTCTCCCGAAATGCGGGATTCAAGTCCATCTGCCTGATAAACTCGGCCTTTGCGATACGGAGAACCGTCCCCTGTCCCACCACCGTGGCGGTGGGGAGGCAGCCCCGCAGGGCGGAAATCTCTCCCAGCGCGGTGCCGGGGAGCGCCTCCACGGGCCGGCCGTGTTCCTTCAGCAGCCTTCCATCCTGGAATATCTTGAAGCTTCCGCACAATACCAGGTACACGCTGTCGCTCTCGCGACCCTGCGTGATAAGGGGTCGCTCCCGCCCCACATCCTCCAACGCCACCAACTCCGGATGGTCCCGGGCCAGCTCCAGCAGCACCCGGACAAATCGCTGGTCGAGCATCTGCCGCTGCCGTTCCGCGGTCCCGTGCAGCAGCTGCCAGGAGCGGAGCTTTTCCAGGAGGAAGGGAACCGCCGAGGTTCCGTCTTCGAACCGCCGGCGCTCCTCGCGGAGATTCCCCCGGAAAACCCTTCCCATAAGCTGGAAACAGTCGGGGAAATCACCCTCGTCCAGGCAGGGCACGTAATCCGTTGCGGAAAAGGGGAGGAATTCCAGGTAAACTTGTTTGTCCCGAAGAAGACCCTCGGCTCCGCGCACCCGACGCGTCCCGGCTCGAAGCAATCCATGCCGGAACAGCGGGTCGGAGATGTCGATACGACCGGAGCCGAAACCGTACGGGCTATCGAAGAGCTGTTCATTGTAGAACCCGTCGCACAACTCGATTTCTCCGGTGCCACTGTCGAAGAAAAAACAGAGGGAATGCTCCTCCACCAGATTCAGTAGTCGGATACTCTCCAGTATTCCGCCATGGGCGCCGAAGTTCGGCAGCACGGGAATACCGCCTCCGTCGGCTGCAAGATGGGGGAGGGGCCGCCACCTGCCGCTGACATCGTCGCGAGGTTCGACGACCCGTGTCGTGCCGTCCGTGTAGCCGATCACGAGCTTTGCGTTCTCCAGCTCATACCTGGTGAGGGGCAAACCGGCCTTGAATTCCTCTATACCGTAGCGGCGCTCCAGGGGTGTCGGGTCGTCAGGAGATACCCTCTTCACCGTATACTTCTCCTCCATGGAGATTGCCTCCACGTACACCGCCACGTGCCCTCCCCGAACCTGGTATCGCAGAATGGCCGGGATCTCAAAGCCGGCAATGCGCCGCGCCTCAGCCATGGCGCCCCGCTCCAGGCAGGCCATTGCCTGTGCCAGCTTCTCCTTCGCCTGCATCTGCTGATACAGGGCAAAGAGCGCGCCGTTCAGATACATGGTCTCCCGGCAGTCGCCGGTGTGCAGGAGCAAGGCGGCGGAAAGGGCCGTAGTGGAACGCGAGCCGATGCGCATCATCGGATCGATGCCCGACAACAGGATCAACCCGTCGGAACGGACGTCGAATTCCCGGTGTGCCGGTGAGTGCAGATCCTGCAGTTCCGCCACACCGAGCCGTGAGCCCACCAAGCCGCGGATGGCAGTGATAACGGCCTTCGGCTGTGTGCGTTCCCGGAGAGGCAGTGACGGAAGGATTTGTTCGGTGATAAGGGAGAGCAGGTCATCGCGGACCTGGCGGTTGACGATGAGGTCGGGCATCCGCGCACCCACCCGGCCGATGCCGCCCGGGATGCGCTGCGGCACAAGGGGATCGACAAGGGTCCGGAAATTGATGGTCCGCTTGAGAAACAGCGTCACCGGATCCGTGGTTTTTCCGTCGAGCAGCTCCCGCACTGCTTCATTGAGCGGGGCTCCCCGGTTCTTGCCGCCGGCGATGAACCGTTCCCGCCCGGCCGCCAGCTCCGCGAGCACCGCCTGCATCCGTTTCAGGATCTCTACCGGCCCGCCCTGTTCAGGCCATCGCATCCACTCACCATCCGCTATTTTGGCGAATTGCTCCCGGATGCGCGACAGGTCTCTCAAGAGGGTGTCCAGCTTGAATCCGGCGTCAAGGCAGGCCAGGGCGCGGGCCGGCAAGGGATCGCCCTGCTCCGGGGGACATCCTTCATGAAAATACAGCTGGAGATAGCCCGCATGGGTCCAGAAATCGAGGGATTCCGCCCCTCCTCCCATTTCCAGGGCGAAGCGGAGCAAGGCAGGCTGAACCTCACGGACGGCGCGCAGTCTGGCTATTTCCACCTCAAGCTCTGCCGGAATCCCTGTCTCAAAGGAAGGTCCAGTTTCCTGATGCATTGACGCGAAATCCGTACCTCTCTCTGCACACAAATCCGCGTACCGGTCCCCGGTGCGCAGCATCCAGCAGAAACCCGGAAAGGGGGTGCCGAAGCCTTCAAAGCCCCGGCGGTAGGCCTCTGCCGCCCGCTCCAGACAGTGGCGGCGCAGGGAGCGCACCTGTTCCACGGAAACTGCTGAAAGATCCTGTCCGGGAAAATGCCGTGCGAACTCCGCCTTGACCCGGGCCGGAACAAGGTCGATCCTCTCCGAGGCGTCGTTCAGTTCCCGGGCAAAGATCTCGGCGCTCAGCATCCTGCAGGAAAAGGCATCGCCCAGGATACCCCACACCAGTCCGTTCTCCCCGCCTTCAGCTATAAGACTTTCGCACTCCCGTATCGACTCGGAGACCCGACTCGTCTTGTTCAAGGCAAGTAGATAGAACTCCCGGACGCGGGGAATGGCACGGAATGAGGCGTTTCCGCACTCTTCATAGAGCAGGATTTCACAATCCGGCGCGCTGAGAAGACGAAAGCGGTTGGAGATTTCCAGCAGCTCGGCGGCACTCCAGCGAAGGAGCCCACCTGCCCCTTGGAAAAACAGCGCCCGCAGCTTTTCAAGGCTGTCCGCGGCATCCAGCCTGATTCTGAATGCGTGCTCGCGCAGGACTTCCTGTTTACGCTGTTCATAGACCTTCTCAAGATCAAGGTCACGGAGCTCATCAAAACTTCGTGCCATTCGATGCAGACCCATAGAAGAGTCCTCCGCGCGCTTCATGCTTGGGGAGAGACAGAACTTCCCTTCGACGCCGGAGATCGATCCCCGATCGGGACTCCCCCCAGGCGGCAATTCTCAGGGAAAAACCGAATCCCGTGCTTTCTCCTGAACATAAGTTTGTTATACTTTTCAAATAAAACAACAGTTTATTTCTATTACCCCGAACACTGTTTTCAGGCGTGCGGCAACGGAAGCTGAAGGCGGTTGTTTCGACAACCAGTGAAGAGGATCCGGCGCTCCCTTGGGAATACAACTCAACCCGGGTGACGAGGCTGCCATGAAATGCCCCATATGCGGTTCCGAAATCAGCGGGGAGTCGCGGTTCTGCAGCCAGTGCGGAGTCGGCCTGCAACGCACCTGCCCCTCCTGCGGCGCACCTCATCAGCCGACACTGTTTCCCTGTTCCGTCTGCGGCCATGCTACGGGAGAGAGCGTCACGTCGGGAGAGCATCGGGAATCCCCGCAAAGCATGCCTCCCCGTCCGGACGACATGGCGATCATCCGGCGGTTCCTCACCCCGCAGCTTGCCGACAAGATCCTGGAAGCCCGCGGCCGGATCGAAGGGGAGCGTCGTCAGGTGACCGCCCTGTTCGCGGACATCCAGGACTACACACCCCTAGCCGAGGCGCTGGGGGAAGAGGCGACCTTCAAGCTCATGGAGCGGGTCTACGAATGCATGATCACCGCCGTGCTCCTAGAGGAGGGAAGCGTGCAGGAACT
>CAZXMK010000278.1:0-4032 GCA_964641935.1 uncultured Syntrophaceae bacterium | reverse complement strand
GATATAGTCCCCCTGGTAGATGAGCCCGTCATTGTACAGCCTGACAAAGGCCTCCCGGACGGCCCGGGACAGTCCCTCGTCCATGGTGAACCGTTCCCGGGGCCAGTCGCAGGAGCAGCCGATCCGCTTCAGCTGGTTGGTGATGACACCGCCGTATTTATGCTTCCACTCCCACACGCGCTCGATGAATTTCTCCCGTCCCAGGTCGTGGCGGTTTTTCCCCTCCCGGGCCAGTTCCTGCTCGACCACGTTCTGGGTGGCGATGCCGGCATGGTCCGTTCCGGGCATCCACATGGCGTTGTATCCCTGCATCCGGCGGTACCGGATCATGATGTCCTGGAGGGTGTTGTTCAGGGCGTGCCCCATGTGGAGCATGCCCGTGACGTTCGGCGGTGGAATGACGATGGAGAACGGAGGCCGGTCGCTTGTGTCCTTGGCATGAAAGTAATTCTGGTCCAGCCAGTGCCGGTACCATTTCTCTTCTGCGGCATGCGGTTCAAACACCTTCCCGATGGTTTTTTCTTCCATGGCTCCGTTCTCCCAGGCAATGCGAGGGGGCGGCGGTTCTTCTGCGAACCCGCCGCCCCCTGCTCATTTTATGAAATGGAAATTCGCAGGTTGCCGAAACAATTACGGTTACGGGAAGGTCGGAATCACCTGACGACGGATTCCCAAAACCGTCCGCCGTGAGGCAGGGCACAGGGGCGGATCGGCCGCCGGCCCCTGGCGCATCACCCGCGAAGACTCCGCGGGCGGCTTTCTTCGACGGCCCCGATGGCTATATCTTCAACTGCTCCTTGAACTCCTTGATGATCAGGAGCGCATCCACGCCGGATACGGCTCCTTCCGGACTGAACTGCCCCGTCGCGAGGTTTCCCTTCATGATCCCCCGGCTCGTCACCACCATGACGGCGTTGAAGTAGGGCAGATCGGACCGCAGGTCGCCGAAGGTGGACGTGCTGCCGATGAACTTGGTCGCCAGTTTCTCGTCCCCGGTCACCTTGATGAGGATGTCCTCGATCATCATGGCATAGGCCGCCCGATTCACGAGGCCCGCCGGATCGAACGACCCGTCCGGATAGACTTCAAGGCCGCGGACGCCGTATTTCAGGAGGCCTTCGACGTCGGCCTTCAGGGGATGGTTCGCGATGTCCCTGGGGGCGACGGAACGCTTGGCCGCCCTCTTACCGGGTTCCCGGAAGGAGGTGTCGAAGGTCTTGACGGTGCGCCGCTCATAGAGCTTGTCGATCTTCAACTCCTCCATGAACAGGGCCGCCGCGTCGGCCCGGCTGATCTTCTCCAGGAGGGCGATCTTCTTGCCCGTTGCCGTACCCGGCATGGCCCGCTGGATCTTGTCCATCAGCTCCCACTGGGCCGACGCCTCAGCCGTATAGTCGCCCTTCAGTTCGGCCACCTTGGCGAACATGCCTCGGGCCTTCTCGAACTCAAGGGCCTGCCGGTAGGCCATTCCCATGAAATAGTAGGCGCCGGAGGACCGGGGATCGTACTGCAGGGCAAAATCGAATTTCTCCCGGGCCAGGTCAAGCCAGTTCACCGGGGACTGGTTGAGCGTATAGACCCGGATGTAGGCGATGTCGGCATAGGCCTTCTCGTCGTTCGTGCCGGCGTATCTCCAGGCCGTGTCCACAGAAGCCAGGGCGCCTTTCGGGTCCTTCAGATAAGCCGCTACGATCCCCTTGCCGGCATGGGCCTTGGAAAATTTCGGGTCCAGCTGGAGAGCGCGGTCGAAACTGGCTCCGGCGTCCTGAATCCGCCCCTCGTCGAGGGCTTTCTGTCCAAGGAAGAAATGGTGCTGCGGCGTATCCATCTCACTGACCGGTTTGACGGGCTTGGGAACGCAGGCGGCGATTCCGGCCACCAGCAGCACGATCAAGAGGGCCGTCATCCATCTTTCCAAACTCAGGCGGTTCATGACTCCTGCTCCTTTCCAGCACAAAGGATTCGTATGGACCGGGGACCCCCGGTACGGCCGAACAAACAGGGGTTGTTTCTACATAGAACCCCGCTCGAAGTCAAGGGGAATGGCGGCTGCACCCTACGGGACATGCCAGAATCGCAAGACTTCCGTCTCGACAGCATCCTCCTGCCCGGGGGTGAACCAGCGGATGGCGTCGTCCGCCCGGAACCAGGTCCCCTGCCTCTTGGCAAAGGCCTTGGTCGCCCGCCGCATCTTCTCCACCGCCTCTTCCAGGCCGGAACGGCCCCGGATATAATCGACGATCTGACGGTATCCCAGGGACTGCATGGGTTTCAGGTTCTCTCCGAATCCCCCTGCCAGGAGCCGCTCCACCTCCTCCACGAGCCCCTGCGCGAGCATGTCCTCCACGCGACGGTCTATGGCGGCGAAAAGATCGGCACGCTCCATCGTCAGGCCGATCAGGAGGACATCGTAGGGCCGGTCGGCAAACCGGTGTCCGGCATGGATGTCCACGATGGACCGGCCCGTCTGGTCGAGGACCTCCAGGGCGCGGATCGTGCGGACCGCGTCAGACGGACGGATGGCGGCGGCGGCCCGGGGGTCCCTCCGGGTCAGGAGATCGTGCAGGTACTCCCGGCCCCGGTTCTCAAGCAGATCCCGGTAACGGCGCCGCAACGTCTCGTCCGGCCCCGGCCCGTCCACGAGCCCCCCCAGGAGGACCTTCACGTACAGGCCCGTCCCGCCCGCCACCAGGACCGGTTTCCCCCGGCGGTGCAGGTCCCGGATGACCTCGACGGCCCGTTCCCGGTAGAGGGCGGCATTGAACGTCTCGTCGGGATCGACCAGGTCGATCAGGTGGTGGGGAACGGCGGCGCGGTCCGCCGGGGTGGGCTTGGCCGTGCCGATGTCCATGTGGCGGTAGACCTGCATGGAATCGGCGCTGACGATCTCGGCGCCCCGGCGGGACGCCAGGCGGAGGGCCAGGGCGGATTTGCCGACACCCGTCGGACCGACGATGACGACCACGCGCGGCTTGCGGGGGGAATGGGGCATGGATTGGTCCTCAGCGGCGGTGGAACAGCTTCTCCAGGTCCGCCGCACCGAAACGGACGACCACCGGACGGCCGTGGGGACAGGTGGCGGCCTGCGGCTCATCGCCCAGGGCCGTCAGGAGTGCGAGCGCCTCCTCGCGGCTCATGTCCTGTCGGGCCTTGACGGCTCCCCGGCAGGACATGAACACCAGCATCCGGTCCCGCATGGTGGTAATTCCCTTGCCGGAAGGGACATCGCCGCCGACCTCCTCCGCCAGGTCCAGCAGGAACGACCGGATGTCTCCGGCCTCCAGGAAGGCCGGGAGCGACTTGACAACCAGGGCGTCGCCGCCGAAAGGCTCCAGGAAAACACCCGCTTCCTCCAGGGTGGAGGCGTTTTCCACAAGAAACCGGAGCTCCTTCCGGGGCAGGGCGACGACCTCCGGGATCAGGAGCTGCTGGCTCTCCGGAGGACGATCCCGCTCCCGGCGCCGGAGCCGCTCATAGAGGATCCGTTCGTGAGCGGCGTGCTGGTCGACGATCATCAGGCCGTCGGCCGTTCCGAACAGGAGGTATGTCCCCGCGGCCTGGCCGATGTAGTCGTATGCCGCCCCGGGTACCCGGCCGGTCGGGCTCTCCGGGACGAGAGAGGCGCATTCCGCCGCACGGTCCGCTCCGGACGGGCGGTACGGGGGAGCGGCGGCCGAAATGCTCCGGATCCCCCCTTCCAGGGTATCTCCCCCCTCCGTGCGGATCATGTAGCGTCGCAGGGCCTCCTCCACGCGACCGGTTCCGGGAAAAGGACGAAGGGTTCCGCCGGACGGGGAGGAGCCGGCGGAAATGACCTGCGAATCACCCGACAGCGCCCGCTCGACCGCGTCATGGACATGCTGGAAGACCTCCCCGGGCCTGCGGAAGCGCACCTCCATCTTGGCGGGATGAACGTTCACGTCGACCTCGGCGGGGGCCATTTCCAGGAAGAGGAGAGAGGAAGGATACCGGCGCGCCTCGATCCGGCGCCGGCAGGCCGTCATGACGGCCCGGTGGATCAGGGCATCGCGG
>CAZXMK010000277.1:1916-4063 GCA_964641935.1 uncultured Syntrophaceae bacterium | reverse complement strand
TGCAGATGTCCTCCGGGACGATCTCGTGATAGTTCACGGAGGAAGGCGTGACCGCCATCAGATTCCCATCGCCCGTCCGCATGGAAACGTTCCCCCCGGTGCCCCGCAGGGAACCGAAGAAACCGTGGTCCGACAGCCAGAGGCACGCCTCCAGCACCTCTTTCCTGCTTTGATCGTACTTGCTCATCATGGTACCCCTTGCATTCCGTTCCGCAATCTCAGGATGTGAAGGTGGGACGCGGGTTCCGGGCGAGCTCTTCCTGCTTCTTCCCGTCCGGCTCGGGCCGCGGTCCCGACCAGGTGAAAACGTCCAGCACCTCGGGATTGAGGAGGTGGTCCGGCCGCTCCCCCGCCAGGAGCTTCCGGATCTGGTCGACGGCGACGGCTCCCTGGTGTGCCGCGATCTCGCTCGTGTTCCCGCCCAGGTGCGGCGTGGCGATCACATTGGGGTGGGAAACGACGGGATCGTCCGATGCCGGCGGCTCCGCCGAGAAGACGTCCAGGGCGGCCCCGGCGACCTTCCCCGACGCGAGCGCCTCCAGGAGGGCCGCTTCGTCCACGAGGGAGCCCCGGGCGGTGTTGATGAAGAAGGCCCCCGTTTTCATCTTCCCGAAGGCCTCGCGGTTCATCATTCCCCTCGTGGCCTCGATCGCCGGCGCGTGCAGGCTCACGAAATCGCTCTCCGCCAGCAGTTCGTCGAGGGAGACCTTCCGGGCGTTCAGCAGGGCCCCCGCCTCGGCGGTCAGAAGCGGATCGTAGAATACCGTTTTCGCCCCGAACCGCGTGAGCCTCGCCGCGACACCGGCGCCGACGTTTCCCATTCCCACCAGCCCGACCGTCTTCCTCCAGAGCTCATTGCCCCGGTATTTCAGGTAGGCCTCCCCCATCTTCTCCATGTCGTTCGCCATCACGCCGCTTCGCTTGAGGAAGTCGACGGACTCCGGCATCTTCCGCGCCAGCATCACCATGAAGGCGACGGTCAGGTCCGCCACGGCGTCGGCGTTTCTCCCGGGGGTGTTGACGACGGGGATGCCGTAGGCCGTGGCGGCCGCCAGATCGATGTTGACGGCATTCCCCCGGCACGTGACGATGGCCCGCAGATCCCGGGCGTCGCGGATGGCGGGGAAATCCACCACGTCCATCTCCGTGACGAAGATCTGCACGCCCGAAAGCGCCTGTGCCAGATCAACTCCGCCGTCGAAAATCCGGACCTTCTCCCGCCACTCGGCGTAATCCACGCGGCCGATCCCCTCCAGCTCGTCGAGGGCGGCCCGGTCCATGGAGGCGGTGACAAGGATGTTCGGTGAAAAGGACGGGTCGGCCGCCCTGCCCACCGCGGGTGACGGTTCGAAGAGGGCGGCGGTCAGCAGGTCGCCGACCTGGGCGTCCGCCGCGGCGCGCTTGTCAAAGGCCTGCCGCCAGCCGGCGTAAAGGCTCCCGTACTTCTCCGCCTTCCCGGGCCGGTGCTCGCGCATGGCCGCGGCGACGAGAGCGGCTCCGGCGTCTGGATCGGCGAAGACCCCCGCCCCGACCCCCGCCAGGATCGCCGCGCCGACGGAAGAAACCTCGGCGTTGGGAGGAACGAGAATCGGGCGTCCCGTCACATCGGACACGATCTGGTTGAAAAGCGCGCTCCGGGACATGCCCCCGGCCACCCGGACGGCAGGGATCTCCCTTTTGGAGACGGCGAGGAGCTGCTCCAGGTTGGCGCGGATCGAGAAGGCGATCCCCTCCACCAGGGCGCGGGCGATGTGCCGTCGGCTCCGGGCGGCGTCGCCCGTGATCATGTGGGACAGGGTGAGATTGCCGACGGGGAAGCCGACGGTCCGCCCGTCGAACAGGGCGGAGCCGAAGGTGGAATACACGCCGGCGGCCCCCGGAAGGGATCCGGCGCATTCCGCGAAGAGGCTCAGGGTCGCGTCGGGGGAGTCCGGGTAGAGAAGCCGGGCGAACCAGTCGATGACGTCTCCCGTCATCAATCCGTTGCTCTCGAGCACGTACCTCCCCGGAACCACGTGCTGCCCGCTCCAGAGCCGCCCCGATCCGTCCAGGACCAGGTCGTCCGTCACAAGCTGCAGGGGCATGGTCGTGCCGGCGATGACGGCCAGGTCGCCGTCCCGGACGGCCCCCGCTCCCAGGAGTCCGCA
>CAZXMK010000277.1:0-1906 GCA_964641935.1 uncultured Syntrophaceae bacterium | reverse complement strand
GCACTGGGTGTCGGCGCCCCCCGCGACCACGGGAATTCCGGGAACCAGCCCCAGGAGATCGGCCCCCCGTTGTGTAAGCTCGCCGAGGCGGGCTCCGGAGTCCACCGGCTCGGGGAAGAGCGACCGGGGGAATCCGAGGGAATCGATCAGGTCGAAGGACCACTCGCGCCGCTTCAGGTCGAAGAGAAGCGATTCGCCCGCCTGGGAGCGTTCGGCCGCCATTCTTCCCGTCAGGATGAATGCCAGCCAGTCGGTGAGCGACAGGGCGGCGGAGGCGCGGCTGAAAAGGTCGGGGGCGTTGTTTTTCATCCAGATGAGCCGCGTGCCGAGAAACATGAGGGTCGGCCAGTGGCCCGTGACGGCGTGGAACTCCGCGCCCCTTTCCATGCCCAGCACCATGCCCTCCCCCAGCGCCCGGGCGTCCTTGTTGGGCGTTGCCAGGAGGACGCTGTCCTGTGCATCCAGGACAACGGTCGTATTGCGCATCCCGCATACGGCGATGCCGGCAACCTGGCCCGGCACAGCACCCGCCCGGGCGAGGACCTCCCGGGAGGCATCGCCGAGCTTCTTCAGGACGTCGCCGGTCTCGACGGAAAAGCCGAGTCCGCTCGTGCCGGGGGCGACGGGGTGGGTCCAGCTTCGCCGGGCCGTTGTGTTGGCCCCTGTTTCAGGGTCCAGGAGGAGGCAACGGCCGGATCCTCCTCCGGCATCAAGCGCCATCAGGTAACGTGTTTTCATGGATCGCCGGAAACTCCTTTTCGAGGATTTCGGTTTGAAAAACCGCTGTGCCCTGTCTGTCCTTCATTCAGTCGATCCGGTCGGCCGAAGGGCAGCGTGTCGATCTTCCCGGAGGGCAATCCGGGTATTTTCCTTTTGCCATGTCCGGCACAATCCCGGTCTCCTGTTTTTGAGCGACAGGAACAGGCTCCGGCTGTGCATCGCGGAGGAGGCCCACCGCTGCCGCTTCACGAGGCAACGCTGTCATCCTTAGCCGTCAAGAAGGCCACTGCTCAAGGTTTTTCTGCATTGGATCGCATTGCCATGCAGGGTGCGATCCGCATTACAGATTTTTCATTTTCCCGCATGGACCCTGTTCATCTTTTTTTGAAAGAGTTATTATAGATGATCGGAACACTCCTGGCGGTCATCGGTCCATTCCTTCACGAAAGGCCCATTTGACAGCGGGGGAGCCCCCGCGGGACAACAACCCGTGAAACGTTCATTCGAAACGACTCGCACTTCATCATGTCAGACACCGCTGAGAAGACGGCTTCTCTATTCCCCGTCCATATTCTTCTCCCTTCTTTCCGGCGTGCTGTTCCTTGTTTTCCTGTGCGCGGCGGCGCTGGCCTCCCTGAGCCGGCTCCTGATGGATGCAACCGGAACCGATCTCCTGGCGGCGATCGGCAACAGCTCGAATATCGGCGAGAAGAAGCTGCTGCTGCTGACCCTCCTCATGGGATGCTGTCTCGCCGTCACCGCGGCGATCTTTCTCTTCCTCGTCCGCAAGCCGGGGCTCGCCGGGCGGACGGCCTTTCTCACCCTGCTCGTTCCGGCATACCTCGCCGTATATGCGTTTCTTCAATACCCCGTTCATCACGCTGCATTGCTGGAACAGATCGAGGTCACAGCGGTGCCCGCGATGGCGGATTCCGGTTTTTTCAGCAAATCGAATCTCGACGTGGACGGGATTCGTGACGAAGACGAACTGCATCGGGCCTGCATCAAGCGATTCAACCTGGTCCGGGAAACCCTCCGTGCACAATGGGGGATCGAAGATCCCCGGAAGCTGGAGGCCCTGTTCCTGATGAACATCGTCTCCGCCCTCTGGGGATTCGGAAACTCCGTTCATTACACCAGGGCGGGCTGCGTGGAGCAGAACGAGAAGACCGGTTTCCTGCTCGAT
>CAZXMK010000276.1:0-4069 GCA_964641935.1 uncultured Syntrophaceae bacterium | reverse complement strand
GTCCAGGACGAGTCCTGCCGCCGCCTCATCAGCCTGCCCGTCGCGGGTGCGGCGGAGGACCGCTTTGACTCTCGCCACAACCTCCCTCGGACTGAAGGGCTTGCAGACATAGTCGTCCGCCCCCAGTTCCAGCCCCAGCAGGCGGTCGACCTCCTCGACCCGGGCCGTCACCATGATGACCGGCACGGCGGAAAACGTGCGGATCTCCCGGCAGATCTCCAGCCCGCCGCGGCCCGGGAGCATCAGGTCCAGGAGGATCAGGTCGGGCTCCCGCTCCCTGACCCTGGGCACGACCTCCAGGCCGTTGTCGAGGCAGGACGGCTCGAAACCCGCCGCCCGGAGGTAATCGGCCAGCAGGCTTGCCAGCTTCGGCTCGTCCTCGACGATGAGAATCCTCCCGTTCATGAGACCCTCCCCGCGGCGGGCAAAACGATCCGGATGAGGATCCCACCCCGGGGGGACGCCTTCGCCGTGATCGTACCCGCATGGGCCTCCACGATGTTCTTGCAGATGGCGAGCCCCAGCCCGGCGCCGCCCGTCTCACGGGCGCGGGAGCCCTCCACGCGGTAGAGACGGTCGAAGAGGTGGTCCAGGGCCTCCCCGGGAACCCCCGGGGCGGAGTCTTCGAATTCGACGGCCACCCCGCCGCTCCCGCCGCCCAGCCGGACGGCCAGCGTTCCCCCCGCGTCGGTGTATTTCAGGGAATTGTCCAGCAGGTTGGCGAAGAGCTGGCTCAGGCGCTCCGGGTCGGCGAACACGGTTGCGTCCGTCCGCTCCGGAAGGTCCGCTTCGAGCCGGATGGATTTGCGCTCGAATTCCGAGCGGAAGGAATCGACGGAATCCCTGAGGACGGCGGCCGGATCGAGGTCCTCCTTGTGGTAGCTGAGCGTTCCCAGGTCGGAGAGGGAAAGCTGGTACAGGTCGCTCACGAGGCGGTTCAGCCGCAGTGTCTCCGCGTGGAGGGAGCGGAGCGTCTCCGGGGTGACGGTGCGGATTCCGTCCAGGAGCGCCTCGATCTCCCCCTGCAGGACCGCCAGCGGGGTCCTGAGCTCGTGGGAGATGTCGGCCAGCCACTGGCGGCGGGCCTTTTCGTTCATCTCGAGGGTCAGGGCCATGGCATTGAAATCGCCGGCGAGGCGTCCCAGTTCGTCCGAAGAGGAAACGGGCACCCGGATGGCATAGTTGCCCGAGGCCAGGTCGTGGGTGGCCGCGGCCATGGCCCGGACCGGCCGGACCAGGCGACTCGCCAGGGGAAGGGCAACCAGGGCGACGGCAAAGAGGATGCCCGCCGCCGCGAGGGCCAGGGCGAGCCGCTGCCGGCTGAGAAACCGGGCCTGGATCGGGTGCAGGAATCGCTGGGGGGCGTGCAGGCCAACGTAGCCCACGGTCCGGCCGTCATGAACAACGGGCCGGTAGCTGATCTCCCCCTCCCCGGCGGGCGATCCGAAGACCGGCATCCGCTCGGCATCCAGGATCACAAGGGGGCCGGGGGAACGATCGGAGTCCTCCCCCTCCTTCCCCCATGGCCTCATCTTCTCCTCGGTCAGCGTGATCCTGTCCCCGGATGCGGTGTACAGGGTGAGTCCCGCCCGGACGCCCCGGCTGTCCTTCAGGAAATCCCAACTCCCGTGCCCGGCGTAGGCCTGTCCCAGGCTGCCGGCCATCTGCTCCACCTTGCCCTGGTCCAACGTGCCGAGATACTGGTAGAAGCCCCGGTCGATGTTCCATCGCATGATTCCGTACAGGACCAGGATGGCCAGGCCCGTGGCGGCCAGGATCGTGAAAAACAGGCGCTGCGTGATGCCGATCTTCATGCGTTTTCCGCCTCCTTTCGTGTCCTTGTATTGGGAATGCGGCGGTCCGTCAAGAATCAGACTGGCTCCTGGGCGCATTTCCTCATTTCCTGCACATTCGTGTGTTAGGTTGCCTTCCAAAGACGGATGTCCCGGGATGCAAATCGCACAACCGGGACGGAGGAACCATGCATCGAATAAAATGGATCGGAAGATTTGGCCGGCGGGTGGCGCTCCCCGGCATCCTGGCCTTTGTGCTCGCGATGACGGCCGGCTGCGTAACCGTGGGACCCGACTACAGGCCGCCCGACCTGTCTGCGCCCGCAACCTGGAACAATGAAGCCCGGAAAGGGAACGGCATTGCGGAAAACGGCGCCCAGACGTCGGACACGTGGTGGAATACCCTGAACGACGCGACACTCTCCAGCCTGATGGAACGGGCCGTCGCGGGCAATCTCGACCTCAAGAAGGCCCGGGCGCGGGTCCGCGAGGCCCGGGCGCAGCGGGGCGTCGCCCGGGCGGGATACTTCCCGACCCTCGGCGCCACCGGGTCTGCCACCCGGAGCCGCAGCAGCGAGGAGACCGGAACGGGAGAAACCGGCGTTCTTTACTCCGCGGGCTTCGACGCCGCCTGGGAGTTGGACGTCTTCGGCGGCGTCCGCCGGTCCGTCGAGTCGGCGGACGCCACCCTGCAGGCGACGCAGGAAAGCCTTCACGACGTCCTCGTCACGCTGCTGGCCGAGGTGGCCTTGAACTACACGGAAGTCCGGACCTGGCAGGCCCGGATCGCCGCCGCGGAGGCCAACCTGAAGGCCCAGGAGGAGACCTTTCAATTGACCTCCTGGCGGCAGCAGGCAGGGCTCAGCGACGATCTGGCGGTCCGGCAGGCCCGCTACAACCTCGAAAACACCCGCTCCCAGCTCCCGGCCCTCCGCACCGGCCTGGAGGAGGCACAGAACCGCATCGCCGTGCTCCTGGGAGAGCAGCCGGGCAAGGTGCACGGGGAGCTGAGCGAGCCGAAGCCCGTCCCCGTCTGCTCCGCCGGGATCGCCCTGGGTGTGCCCGCCGAGGCCCTGCGGAACCGCCCGGACGTGCGGAAAGCAGAGCGCGAGCTGGCGGCCCAGACGGCAAAGATCGGGGTGGCCACGGCCGACCTCTATCCCAAATTCAGGCTGAACGGAGCCATCGGCGTGGATTCCACCCTTATCGGCCGGCTGTTTACCTCGGGCACTTACAGCTGGAGCTTCGGCCCGCAGATCACCTGGACGATCTTCGATGGAGGGGCGATCCGCCGGAACATCGAGGCGCAGACGGCCCTGCAGGAGCAGTACCGGATCGCCTATGAAGCCGCCGTGCTGGGGGCCCTGGAGGAGGCGGAAAACGCCATCCGGGCCTATGCGGAGGAGCAGATCCGCCGGACGTCCCTCATCGAGGCGACCCGGGCGGCGGAAGAGGCCGCCCGGTTGGCGAAGTTCAAATACCAGGCGGGCCTGACGGACTTCAGCACCGTGCTGGACGCCGAGCGGTCCCTCCTGACCTTCCAGGACAGCCTGGCCCAGAGCGAAGGGGCCATCACGTCCAACCTTGTCAAACTGTACAAAGCCCTCGGCGGCGGCTGGAAATCGCTGATCTCCGACGGGACGATATCGCCGGAGAGCGGAGGGGAGAAATGAACGAAAACAGCCAGTCCATGTCGGACATCGAAAAGACCATCCGGGGCGGCTCGCCCAGTGGGCCGCTCGCACGCCACAAGAAAAAGATCCTGATCGCCGCGGCCGTCCTGGTGCTTGTGATCCTGGTCGTTGCTTTCCTCTGGGGACGCGGCAGCTCGTCCAAGGCAGCGCGATACCAGACGGAACCGGTCCGGCAGGGCGACCTCACGGTCATCGTGACCGCAACGGGCACCCTCAAGCCGACGAACACCGTCGAGGTGGGCAGCGAGCTCTCCGGCACCATCCGGAGCGTCGAGGCGGACTACAACAGCCGCGTCCGGGTCGGGCAGGCAATGCTCGGCCAGGAGCCGCCGCACCTCGACGAGATCCGCACTCGGCTCGGGCTTCGACGGGCCGGCCGCGCTCTGTTGGAAGACCTGCTGGGCGAGGGCGGCCATGTGCTGATCCATGGACCGGATCTGGTCACCGGCGACGCGCTGCATGTGGATGAGCACGGCCGCCGAGCCCAAAAGCCCCGCCGCTCCCACGCCGGCGAGCAGCCACATCGCCAGTGCGCCGCCGGCGAGGGCGCTCGCGGCGTGTCGAGGTTCTCGTTCTCGGAGG
>CAZXMK010000275.1:0-4072 GCA_964641935.1 uncultured Syntrophaceae bacterium | reverse complement strand
CTTTCATCGGCCGTCCGGGTCGAAGCGGTCGAGAAACGACCGGATATCGCCGCTGCAGAGAAGGGGGATCCGCTCGGCGATGACATCGTCGGGCCAGTCCCACCATCGGATCCGGAGAAACCGGGAAACGGTCGCGTCGTCGAAGCGCCGGCTCGCCAACCGGGCGGGGTTGCCCACGGCCACCGTGTAGGGCTCGACGTCGGAGGCCACCACGGCCCGGGCACCGATGACGGCGCCGTCGCCAATGGTCACGCCGGAGAGGATCATGGCCCCGAAGCCGATCCAGACGTCGTTGCCGATGACCACGTCGCCCTTGGTGACCGCCGAGTGGGGAATCGACGGCACGGAGGGCCAGAAGGCCGACAGGACGGGAAAAGGATAGGTCGTCACCCAGTCGGTCCGGTGGTCTCCGCCGAGGAAGATCGTTACGGACCCGGCAATGGAGCAGAATTTCCCGATCGTCAGGCGCGCCTCGGCACCGTGGAACTGAACCACTTCCGGCTTCCCGTAGGTGTGGACGCCGATCTCCGCGTAGGGCTCCCGGAGCCAGTCCCGGGTATAGAAGGCGTCCTTCCGCCGGCTGAAGAGGTTCCTGAGCGATTTCATGGCATCCGTCCCGTCGCGGTTTCTATTCCAGTGTCCGTTCCGCCGCCCTGTACGTGTTCGCCAGGAGCATGGCGATCGTCATGGGTCCGACACCGCCCGGCACCGGGGTGATCCAGGATGCCCGGGGCTCCGCTTCCGCGAAGGCTACGTCACCCAGCAGCCTGCCTTCGACGCGGTTGATGCCCACATCGATCACGACGGCGCCGTCGCGGACCATGTCGCCCCGGATCATCCCGGCTTTACCCGCCGCGGCCACCAGGATCTCCGCCCGGCGGCATACCGCCCCGAGATCCCGGGTCCGGGTGTGGCAGACCGTGACGGTGGCGTGCCGGGCCAGAAGAAGCAGGGACAGGGGCTTGCCGACGAGGTTGCTCCGACCCACGATGACGGCCTCTTTCCCTTCGATGGGGATTCCGTGCCGGTCCAGGAGCTCGATGACCCCGGAGGGCGTGCAGGCCTTGTGGAAAGGATCGCCCGAGAAGAGGCGCCCCGCGTTGAAGGGGTGGAGGCCGTCCACGTCCTTCCGCGGGTCAATCGACTCGACGACCGCCTCGGGACGGATCTGCGGGGGAACGGGCATCTGGACGAGGATCCCGTGGATTGCCGGGTCCGCATTGAGATCCCCGATGATGCGCAGCACCTCCGTCTCCGGCGTCTCCGCCGGCAGCCGGTACTCCCGGGAGAGAAACCCTGCCTCGTCGCAGGCCTTCCTTTTTCCCCGGACGTATACCTGCGATGCCGGGTCGTCTCCGACAAGGATCACCGCCAGTCCCGGGGCAATGCCCTTTGTTTCCTTCAGGAGCGCCGCCATCTCCCGCAATTCCTCACGGACCGCCTGCGCAACCGCCTTTCCGTCAATGATGACCGCCATGAATCCTGCCGACTCCTTTACCCGAATCCGTCCGCTCCCTGTATCAAAAGGGACGGGAAAAAGAAATCCCCCTTCCATCGCAGCCATGTCCAGGACTCGAGGAAGGGGGATTTGTTCCGATCGGCCCGCGGGCCGCTACTTGTTCTGATATTCCTTGATTACATTGATCAGCTTGTCGATCTCGGCCTTCGGAAGCTTGCCCTTGTAGATGAAGCGGCAGATCCGCTGCTTGTCGAGGACGATCACGTTGGAAACCTTGTTCGTAAGGCCCCAGGCGTTCAGCATGGAGTAATCGGGATCCATGAGGATGATGGCATCGGGCGCTTCCTTCTGCTTGCTGGCGATCGCCCTTTTGAGAAGGAAGTCGGGAAGAACGCTCGCCTTCAGGTTGACCACACCGAGCCCCTTGTACTTCGTGTTCCGCTCGATGCCGGGAGCCGCCTTGAGGGCGGCCTGGGCCTCGTTGTTCATGTCCTTGGAGCCCGGGTCGGCGTAGAAGAATGACACGACCTTGCCGGCCAGCTCCGGGGAGTTCAGGCTGTAGGATTTCCCCTTCGAGTCCTTGAAATTGAAATCCGACGCCTTGGCGCCAACCTTCAACTCCGCCGCAACGGCCGTCGATCCAAGAAGGAAAAGGATCGCCGCACAAAAAACCAACGCTTTCTTCATGATGATGCCTCCGTGTGAATGGTTGAATTCGCCGCCGCACCCCTCGCGCCACCAACCGGATGGCGCAGCCTTTTCCCAGGCCGGGGTCCCTCCTGCGGAAGCGGGCCGATTATAGGGAAAATCCCGGCCGCAGGCAAGGAAAAATCAGCATCCGTGCGGGTTTTCTCCGGAAACTGGATACGGTTCGGGGACGGATTTGGATCCATCCCCGTAACTGCACTTCAGGATGTCAGGGTCAGCTTCCCATCCGCATGCATCTGCCGGAGATCGCGCTTGCTGAACTTGCCGACGCTCGTCTTGGGGATCGCCTCGAGAAAGGCGAACTGCCCGGGGATCCACCAGGCAGCCTTCACCTTGTCTTGGAGGAAATCCCGTATCTCCGCTGTGGAGAGCGTCTCCCCGGGCTTGACGACAATGCAGCCCAGGGGCCGCTCCTGCCATTTCTCGTCGGGGATCCCGATGATCGCAGCCTCGAGGACCTTGGGATGGGCCATGATGAGGTTCTCCAGGTCCACCGAGGAGATCCATTCGCCGCCGCTTTTTACGAGGTCCTTCGTCCTGTCCACCAGGCGAACGTATCCCTCCGGATCGATGGTTCCCACATCGCCGGTATGGAGCCATCCGTCGGCAAAGACCGGGGCCGACCGCTCGGGGTCCCTGTAATATTCGCGGGCGATCCAGGGGCCCCGGAGGAGGATTTCGCCCCAGGACTTGCCGTCCATGGGGACGTCCCGGCCCCGCTCGTCGACGATCCGCATCTCCAGCCCCGGCACGAGCAGCCCGGCGCTGGCCTTGATGTCGTATAGCTCCTTCTGGGACAGCCCCTCCATGCCGCTTTTCGGAATCGCCGCCAGGACCAGGGGCGTCGTCTCCGTCATCCCGTAGGCCTGGTGGATGGGAAATCCGTATTTTTCGTTGAGGCCCTCCATGAGGAACCGCGGGCAGGCGGACCCCCCAGAGAAGATGCCCTTCAAGGAAGAGAAGTCATACCATCCCCCCGCCTCCAGGTACTGGTAGAGCATCATCCAGATCGTCGGCACGCCTGCGGTGAAGGTGACCTTCTCGTCGGCGATCATCCTGCAGATCTTCTCCATGTTCAGAAGCTCCCGCCCCGGGAGGACCTGCTTGCAGCCGAGGGCCATGCAGGCGAAGGGAACACCCCATGCGTTGGCGTGGAACATGGGCACGACGTGGAGGCAGCAGTCACCCTCCATGGTGCCGAGGGTGCAGCAGGCGGCATAGGTGTGCATCACAATGCCCCGGTGGCTGTAAACGACTCCCTTCGGGTCCCCCGTCGTGGCGGAAGTGTAGCAGATGAGTGCCGGATCCCACTCGGAGAGGTCCATCGGCCAGTCGAACGAGTCCGGGAAGGGGGCAATCAGGTCGTCGTACAGCGTGACCGGGCTGAGCGACGTCTGCGGCATCTTGCCTGTCTGCGAAAGGATCACGAAATGCTTCACCGTCTTGAGCTGGTCTTTGATCATCTCCAGGAAGAAGACCAGGTCCTCGTCCACGAAGACCACCTGGTCCTCCGCATGGTTCAGGATGTAGGCCAGGTGATGCGGCGGCAGGCGGAAGTTCACCGTGTGCAGGGCCGCTCCCATGCAGGGAACACCGAAATACAACTCCAGGTGGCGGTGGCTGTTGAGGGCCATGCTGGCCACCCGGTCGCCCTTTTTCACCCCCAGGGACTTCAGGGCGTGGGCCAGCTGGCAGGTCCGCCGGTAATAATCAGCGTAGGTGTAGCGGAAGTTCTCCTCTGGATAAACGGAGACGATTTCCTTCTTCGGGAAGAATTTCGCCGTCCGGGTCATGAACGTCGTCAGCAGGAGCGGATAATCCATCATGTCGTCGTCCTCCTTTCTCAACCTTGTGAAAACCCAAATACGGCGTTGCGCCGTATCCTTCGCTCTTTGAAGAAGGGGA
>CAZXMK010000274.1:0-4075 GCA_964641935.1 uncultured Syntrophaceae bacterium | reverse complement strand
CGCGGGGCCCCCTGGCCGATCAGGTGCCGGGCCGCCAGCTCCGACATCTCGCCGGCACCGACAAGGAGGATCGTTTTGCCCTTGAGGGTCCCGAAAATCTTCTTCGCCAGTTCCACCGCCGCGAAGCTCACCGACACGGCGTTGGCGGCGATGCCCGTCTCGGTCCGGATCCGCTTGGCCGTCCGGAAGGCGTGGTGCAGGAGCTTGTTCAGGACGGCCCCCGTGGCCTTCCGCTCCACTGCCAGGCGGTAGGCGTCCTTCACCTGCCCCAGGATCTGCGGCTCCCCCATGACGAGGGAATCGAGGCTCGATGTCACCCGGAAGAGGTGCCGCACCGCCTCCCGGTCGTAATGCGTGTAGAGGCAGCGGTCCATCTCCTGCCGGTCCAGGTTCCCGTAGCGGAAGACGAATCCGTGGAGCCCCTCCGCGGCCTCCCGGCCCCCGGCGCGGGCCAGGATCTCCACCCGGTTGCAGGTGGAGAGGAACAGGGCCTCCTCGACGCCGGGTACCCGCAGGACCTCCGCCAGGGGATCGCCCCCGTCCTCGCAGGTGATGCTCAGGCGCTCCCGGATCTCCAGGGGCGCCGTCTTGTGGTTCATGCCGACGAGAATCAGGCTCATGGCGTCACAGAAAGCGGTGGACCGTCGTGAAGAACGTCTTTTCCACGACAAAGGTCAGAAGCAGGACGAGCAGGGCCGCCACCGAGTAGAGGGCCGCCTTGTGGCCCCGCCAGCCGATGGCCAGGCGCTGGTGGAGGAGGAGCGCCAGGGTGCCCCACGCCAGGAGTGTCCAGACCATCTTCGCGTCCCACTGCCAGGCGCTGCCCCAGACGACGCGGGCCCAGACGGAGCCGGCCAGGACGCCGAGGGTGAGCAGGGGGAATCCCCACAGGAGGCAAAGCTCGTTGATCCGATCCAGGTCCCTGAGCGGAGGCAAAAAGCGGCTCAGGCGGGTGATCTTCTTCTCTTTGATCCGCTTGTCCTGGATCAGGTACATCAGGCCCGCCAGGGCGGCCAGCACGAAGAGGACCTCCCCCGCCAGCGTCAGGATCACGTGGATCGTGACCAGGGAGTGCTCCAGCTGGGGCGACGCCGCAACGGCCCCGCCGAGTCCCGTAGAGGCAACGATCATCATCACCGACGCCACCGGGGCAACGAAAATCCCCAGGACGCGGGTCTTGGTCCTGAACTGGAAGGCCAGGTATCCGCCCGTCATGATCCAGGCGAGCAGGGAATGCATGTCGTGCAGTCCGATCACCGGCGCGCGCCCGATGGCCATGCACCGCAGGACCAGGGCTCCCGCATGGACGACGAAGGCCGCGGCAAGCAGCCAGGTCGCGATCCGGGCCACGTGGACGCGACGCACCACGACCGAGGCGACATATGCCAGGGCGCTGAAAAGATAGGCGGCCAGGGCCGCCTTGAAAACCAGGATGTCCATGTATTCAGGACCTCGCGTCGATGTCTTCCCCGGTCAGCTCCCGGACCAGGGCCCGGACGCCCTCCCAGTCGCCGGTGCGGATCCGGTCCAGCACCCCGGAACGGACCACGGCCTCGAAAAGGACTTTGTTCTCGTCGGCGGACCGCCCCCGGGCGGTCACCTTCCGCCGGAGCTCCGCCATGATCTCCAGGAGGACGGCGTATTCCGGTCCGAAGCACTCCTCCAGGTCCTCCCGGATCCGCTTCGCCAGGGCGGGGCTCCGCCCGCCGGTGGAAACGGCCACCATCAGGTCGCCCCGCTGGAGGATCGACGGCAGGATAAAGTCGCAGCGCTCCGGGTCGTCCACGATGTTGACGAGGATGCCCCGGCGGCGGCACTCCCGGCTGACGGCGTCGTTGACGTCTTCCCGGTCCGTCGCCCCGATGACCAGCATGGCCCCGTCCAGCCTCGACGGCTCATACTCGGAATCGACGTGCTCCACCGTCCCGGCGCGGGCCATGTCCGCCAGGCGCGCCGTCAGCTTCCGTGACAGGACGGCCACCCGGGCGCCGCACTCCACGAGGCGCTCCACCTTGCGCTCCGCCACCTGGCCGCCCCCGACGACGACGCACCTTCTGCCGGCGATGTCCAGATTGACGGGATAGTAAGCCATGGGTGTCTCCCTTGAGGTCCGGACCGCATGGAGAGGCTCCGGCACGGACGGTGAAAAACCGCGTCGAGACGCTACCATGCCGGGTTTGAAAATTCAAGCTGCTTGAAATGTCATGGGAAACAGGTTATGAGAAGGCATCTTTCAGGGAAGGGAGAGGACATGCCGGAACGATCGTCCAAGGGGGAGGGAAAGCACGAACGATGGCTGAAGGTGTCGCTCCTGAGCCCGCCGGAGCTGTCGGATGCCCTGTCGAACTTCATGACCGAGCTGGGCGCCCAGGGAGTCTACCAGGAAACCCCCGTAATCCAGGACGAAAACGAGGATTTCCCGGGCCTGTCCCCCGAGGAGACCATCTATGCCTTCCTGCCGGTGGACGTCCGGATGGAGAACCGGATCGCATCGCTGACGGCCTACCTGGAAGACCTCGCGGAACTCTTTCCCGACCTGCCCGCCGTCCGCCTCAACCGGGAGATCATCGAGAACCCGGACTGGGGGGAGGCCTGGAAGAAGTACTTCAAGCCCATCCGGATGAGCCGCAGCATCGTCGTCAAACCCACCTGGGAACGCTATGCATCCTCGGGCCGGGACATCATCATCGAGATCGATCCGGGCATGGCCTTCGGAACGGGGCAGCATCCGTCCACCCGCATGTGCCTGGAGGCCATTGAGGACCTGATGCTGCACGGCCGCCACGAGCTGAAATGGCACGTCCTCGACGTCGGGACGGGGACGGGCATCCTCGGGATCACCGCGGCCAGGCTCGGCGCCGAGCGCGTCCTGTGCGTCGACGTCGACCGGAAGGCCGTCGAGGTCGCCCGGGAGAACGTGGCCATCAACCAGGTGTCCGACCGGGTTGCCGTGGTCAACCGGGACGTGGCGACCATCCGGGACTCCTTCAACCTGATCGCGGCCAACCTGACGGCCAAGCTCCTCCTCAAGCTGCGCGCCCACCTGACCTCCCTCCTGGATGACGGGGGATGGCTCATCCTGTCGGGCATCCTGGAGCAGCAGCGGGGCGCCATCGAAGAGCACTTCGTCACCGGCCAGCTCACGATCCAGCGGCTTGTGACGGAAAAGGAATGGATCTGCTTCGCCCTGAGAAAGGGAGGGGGCGGCGCGTGACCCGCCCGCGCATTTTCCTGGATTCCCTGCCGGAGCCCGGGGATACCCGGACCATCGACGACTCCCGGAGCCACTACCTGAAGAACGTCCTCCGCCTCAAGGAGGGAGAGGGAATCGTACTCAGCGACGGACGCGGTACCGAATGCGAGGCCGTCGTTTCATATTCCGCCGGCGGACAAGCGGAGTTGAGGATCCGGAACCGGGCCACCCGGAAATCCCCGGAGGTCCCGATCATCCTTGCCCAGTCCCTCCCGAAAGGGGACAAGATGGATGCCATCATCCGGCAGGTCGTGGAGCTGGGCGTCCGGCGGATCGTCCCCTACCGCTCGGTCCGCAGCGTCCCCAGGATCTCCGCCGACAAGGGAGCGGCGCGGGTCGCCCGGTGGCAGCGAATCGCGGAGGAATCGGCCCGCCAGACCGGCCGCGCCCACATCCCGCAGATCGATCCCATCCTCTCCTTCGAAGAGCTGGTCCGGAGGGCGCTTCCGGAGGGCGCCTGTCGCCTGATCTTCTGGGAGGAGGAGAAGGAGGCGGGGTTTCGGGAAACCCTGCGGAGCCTCGGGGAGGGCGCAGCGGCCTACTGCCTGATCGTCGGACCCGAGGGCGGGCTCACGGCCGAGGAGGTCCGCCAGGCCCGGGAAGCGGGCTTTCGGTCCGTAAGCCTGGGGAGAAACGTCCTCAAGGTGGAGACGGCCGCCCCGGCCATCGTTGCCATGCTGCAGTACGAGATCGGCGGACTCGGTGCGGCCGCGGAAGAAACAACCCCGGAGGAAAACCCTTGAATTCGATGAACCCCTACGCCGGATTCTGGAGGCGGGCATTCGCCATGTCGGTCGACTGGATGATCCTCTCCACCATCGC
>CAZXMK010000273.1:0-4085 GCA_964641935.1 uncultured Syntrophaceae bacterium | reverse complement strand
ATGCGCATGAAGCGCGCCCTCCGGGAAACCGTCGTCGAAGGCGTCCGCACGACGATTCCCTTCCACCTGAGCGCCCTGGAAAGCGAGAAATTCACCAGCGGAACCTATACGACCCGGTTCGTGAAGCGCCTGACGGCATAGATAATCGTCTGCAACAACCGTAGACGCGCCCCCCTTTCCGCCCGGAAGCGGGAGGCGCGTTCCCCTCTCCTCCTGTTCGGTCCGGGCATCCGGAGCCGTCGCTCCGTGAAACTCCACACTGGATTCCGGTCCCGCCATAGGTTATAAAGTGCCCGAAGACGCGGCCATTCCAGCCCCACGTCTTCCCGGGCGGCTGGATCCATCCGGCCCGCAATCGATCCCCTGCAAGGAGCATAAGCCTCATGAAGCGGCATTCCCTGGGATTTCTGCTTGTCCTGGCGGGCCTTTTCGTCCTGCTCGCCGCCCGCAGCGCCTTCGCCTGGGGCGTTCTCGCCCCGGCCCAGACCCACCAGCACATCCTTCGGGAGGCCTACCGGCTGCTGGCGGCGGATCCAGCCTTCGATCCGAAGACGTTTCCCACCCTCGAACAGATCCTCGCCCACGAGGGTGTCGCATGGGTCAACGTGGATTTCACCGGAGCGGGCACGACCGGACTGGACGTGAGCAAGATCGCCGGCCCCGGCCCCGACAGCAAGGGGAACTCCCCGTTTTCCATGCACTACTACAATCCCTCCCGGGGCGAGGGAGGCGGACCCGCCGCCGTGAAGCGCTACTTCCGCTATCTGGCGGAGGGCATGCTCACAGGGAAACGGGAGGCCCTCCCGAAGTCGGCGGCCTGGGGCGCCCACTTCCTGGCGGACATGCACTGCCCTTACCATGTGAACGGCGTCTCCCGCGCCACGGCGGAGCAGATTCTGGCCACAGCGGACAGGAGCGGGGGTGGGGACTCCCCCGTGTCCCTGGGCGACGACGTCAAGGGACGGGTCACCCTCAGCTACCTCTCCCCCGTAAAATCCCTCAGCAACAACTTCCGCACGGAGCTGACCCGCTTTCTCAAGACGAACGAAGACTGGTTCGATCCCTGGTACTACAACGGGGACTCGGAGACCCTGATGTCCGAAACCTCCAGCCACATCGCCTGGGAATCGACCGTCAACCCGGGCACGTATAACCTGTCCGGGTACGCCCCGGGATGGCCGGCGGGAACGAAAACCCTTGACCGTGCCGTGGAAGCCCGGGCCGGGGGCACGGCAACGCTTGCCGTCTGGGCGGCAGGCCTCACCCGGTCGCAGCTGGAGTATTTCTTCAACATTCCCGAGCCCGCCATCAATCAGGCTGTCCGGAGCGTTTACACCCTGTGGCGGGCGTCCTTCTCCGCCCTGGAGCCGGCACTCGAAACGAAAGAAGAGGGGGGCCTTCTCCTCGTCAAGGGATCGGTCCGGAACCGGGGGGGATGGGCACTGGAGCAGGTCGAGCTCCGCCTCACCCCGCAGGACTGCAGACTGGATTCGGGCGAAGCTGTCAAGCCCGTGGGAGCCTTGGCCGCCGGGTCCCGATCGGCTGCGGCGGAATGGAAGGTCAAGACGATGGAGAAACCCTGCCGCCTGAGGCTGGAAGCCGCCGCGGCGTCGGCCGCGCCCGATCTTCTCTATGCCAGGGTCGAGAAGGCGCTGGAGCCGAAACCGGCCCTGACGATCGTCCCCGCGCAGGCTTCGCTGACCAAGAAGGACAGGCAGACTTTCAAGGCATATCTTATGGGGAAGGAAACCCGGGACGTCCTCTGGAGCCTCCGGCAGGGTGCGGCAGGGGGAACGATCACGGAGGCGGGCCTTTACGTGCCCCCCGAGGGCGGCGGGACGTTTACCGTGACGGCCAGATCGAAGAAGGATCCGAAACTGGCCGGGGAAGCATCGGTCACGGTGGCGGGGATTTTCCTGGACCCGTCGATCGCCATTGGCAACCCGGGCACAGCCCTTTCCTTTGCCGCGAAATCGAGCCATCCCCCGGCAGTCCAGCGATACGACTGGACCTTCGGCGACGGCAAGGCCGCATCCACGGCCGCCGTCCCGCGGGCAAGCCACGCCTACGAAAAGACCGGCTCCTACCGGGTGACCGTGCGGCTGTACGACGGAAAGAGCGGAAAACTGGTGGACGAGGCATCGGCCACCGCAAAGATCGAAACCGGGGAGGGTCTCCTGTGGCACCGGGAATACTGGGATGCCGGCAAAACCCGGGTCAAGATCGAATACACCTACTACGAGAAAAACGGCCGCAGGATCCAGCAGGGCACCTACCGGGCCTTCAATCAGAAAGACAGGATCACCTACGACGGGACGTACAAAGAAGGCTACCGGGGCGGGACCTGGACGGAGACATCCTATCACCCGGGCGACATGACTCCCCGGATGGTGAAGACCATCACGTACGCCACGGACAAGTCCCAGAGCGGAACCATCAAGGAATATTATGAAAACGGGAAACGATACCTGGAGTATTCCTTCCGCAAGCCTGCCAATGCAATCAACGAGATCACAACAGGCCTCCGGACCTTCTGGTCGCAGAACGGCCGGGTGCTCGACCAGGGTTCCTACAATGCGGACGGGAAAAAGATCGGGACCTGGAAAGGCTGGAACGAGCAGGGCAATCCCACGTACGTGGAAAACCATGATACCACCGCCCGGACCTACTGGTCCTACTATGACAACGGGAAGCTCAAGGATGTCTCCAGCTGGCTGAAGGACAAGCAGGTCGGAACGCTGGAGCGCTACTACGACACGGGGCAGATCTACACCCGCGCCACCTACTCGAACGGCAAGCTGGAAGGGACGGAGACCTTCTGGCACAAGAACGGCCGGAAAAGCAGCGAAACACCCTTCAAGGCGGGAAACGTCGACGGGGTCATCACCCGCTGGACGGAGAAAGGAACCGTCTGGTCGGTGGACCACTACAAGAACGGACAGATGGACGGGCTCTCCACCCAGTTCCACGAAAACGGCAGAAAGAAGTGGGAGCAGGTCTACGTGAAGGGGCGGACGGTCGAAGAGACCAAGTGGGACGAAAAAGGGAACGTGACGTACCACAAGAAGCGCTGATCAGAAACCCGTCCGGTCAGGACGCGGGATCACGCAGGGCTGTCGATAGACCGGGCGCAAATCCGTTTTCCCGCCGACTCCCCGTGCGTCCCCGGCCCGCCCGGACACTTGACCGCGCCCGGCACGGCAACACAGGGCAGCCCGTGAAATCCCTGCGACCCGGGCAGCCGGGCGGGATTGCATTCCCCAATTCATTCATTTCAATCCGCCTGATCTGCGGATTCGGAAATCGTGCACAATCAACGGACTTCGATCTGCCCGTTTTTACGCTGTACAATTTCTGCAATTTCGCAGCACCGCCTCAATACACCTAATATGTTTATGTATTACGTATAAGCACAACCGGCATTGCCTATCCCCCCTGTTCCATCCTATCCAATCCTCGAAGAAACAAGGCTTTTCCTGAAACATCGGCCGCCCACTTATAAATAATCACCGGCACAGACTCACATTGCCGGACCCGTTATGCCGCAGCGGCCTCTGTGCGGCTCAACTGGCAGGGAAACCCCGGGTCGGGGGCACGGGCCCCTGGACGGAAACAATCCCGGCAGCCCCATCCCCGGATCCATCAAGCTGGAGAAACACGATCATGAAGAAAGTCGCATTCGCCGTCATCGCAGCCCTGCTGAGCGGACTGGCCATCCTGGCCGCCATGGAAGCGTGCAATGACGATCGATCCGCCGGCCCTCATCAGGACCGCCTGTACATGGCCGGCAGGAAGGCACGGGATCCGCAGGGACAGCCCTCCCCTGCTGTTGCTCGCAAGCGGGTCGCACTGGTGATGAAGACCCTGACGAATCCCTTCTTTGTGGAGATGGAGAAGGGTGCCCGGCGGGCGGAGCGGGACCTGAATGTCGAGCTGATCGTCAAGACCGGCGCCAAGGAGACCTCCGTCGATCAGCAGATCGCCATCATCGAGGAGCTGACGGAGCAGAAAACCGACGCAATCGTCATCGCCCCCGCCGATTCCACCAGGCTGATACCCGCCCTCCGCAAGGCCCGGGGAAAAGG